>CALIMO010000108.1 GCA_938045655.1 uncultured bacterium | reverse complement strand
TAGAAGGAGTTTGAAATGAAGAAAATCTTCATTGCTACTGCGATTTTTATCGCTTCACTTTTTATTTTTGCGTCAAAGACAGAGGTTTTTGCACAAGAGAGCAAAGGCAACATCACTCAAGTCGGATTTAAAGACTATTTCCAAAAAGGGAAAGAGTTTTCGAAAGATAAATGGGAAAATTTTCAAACCATTAGAGATGATTATTTTGCCAAGCCGATCGAGGCAAAAGGAATAACTTTTATAGACGAGGACGGTAATAAAATAAATAGAGCCTACTTCTCAATATCCTCAAAATTCCGAATCAACCCTTCAATTAATATTGTAAATGAAGATGGTCGAAAAATTAGAGTTTCCTCTTGGGTAGCACGTGGAAGAGATTCTCAATTCCTTTTTGTCGATACAATTGGTTTTACTCGTGCTAAAACAAATTTCGCTTCTGGTGATAATTTATTATTGCCAAATGATAATTTTTATGTTTTGGCCGTTCGAATTCCAGAAGGCGGAAGGAATTCAGGAGAGATTTGGCCAATTCCAGTCTCTCAAAGTGAATTTAAGCGACTTAAAGCATTAAAAAAATCCGCCATTGGCGAAAAAGTTAAGCCAATTGACGGATATAATTACTAGTATTTAATAGTCTCGTTTGTGAGGCTATTTTTCTTGCTGGATTATTTTATCAGCCAAGCCGTATTTTACAGCCTCCTCAGCACTCATCCAATAGTCTCGCTCCATATCGTTTTTGAGCTTTTCGAAATCCTGACCACTATTTTCGGCCAAAATTTGTGCAAGTCTTTCTTTAAGTAATAAGCTTTCTTTTAGGTCAATTTCCTGGTCTGTAACTTTTCCGCGCGTACCGCTTGATGGCTGATGAATCATTACTCGAGAATTCGGTAAAATCGCACGCTTACCTTTTGTTCCAGCTGCCAGCAAAAACGCCCCCATCGAAGCTTGCAAACCAATCCCAATTGTTTGTACGTCTGGTTTGATAAATTTAATCGTGTCATAAATAGCCAAGCCATCATAAACACTTCCGCCAGGGCTATTAATATAAAGTTTGATATCTTCATCCGGATTTTCGAAAGCCAAATGAAGAAGTTGCGCCACCACAACATTCGCCGTGTGTGAATTCACATCTTCGCCCAAAAAAATAACTCGTTCTTTTAAAAGCCGCGAATAAATATCAAATGCTCGCTCGCCTCTATTAGTCTCTTCAATAACCGTTGGTACTAAATAATTATCTGTTTTTCGCATTTTCTCTCCTTAATCTTTCGAAACTTCAATTATAATTTCACCATTTTTCACACTCGCCACAAATTGCGTTCCTTTTGGTGGATTTTTCTCCAGAATTTCCTCGGCTAATTTGTGTTCAAGCAAATCCTCAATTGCGCGCCTAAGTGGCCTTGCTCCATTTTTAGCATCATAGCCCTTTTCAATAATAAAATCTTTCGCTGATTTTCGAACTTTCAAATTCAAACCTTTTCGAAGCAATCGATTATTTAAGTCAGCTAAAAGAATATCAAAAATCTTGCTAATTTCAGTTTTCGAAAGTGATTGAAATGTAATAATTCCGTCGAATCGATTTAAAAGTTCAGGTTTTAGAACTTTTTCAAGAGCCTTTCGAGCGAATTTTTCATTTTTTGAGTGATTCTTTTTTGAAGAACTTTCCGCCTCAAACCCGAGCGATTTTTCATTCATCATTTCACTTGCGCCAAGATTACTTGTTAAAATTACAACGGTGTTTTTGAACGAAACTTTTCGCCCTTCCGAATCCGTTAATTCACCATCTTCTAAAAGTTGTAAAAGCAAGTTAAAAGTGTCGGGGTGAGCTTTTTCAATTTCATCAAAAAGCACCACGGAATATGGCTGACGGCGAATTTTCTCTGTTAAAGTTCCACCTTCACCATAGCCAACATAACCAGCTGGTGCACCCAAAAGTTGAGAAGTTTTATGCTTTTCGCCAAATTCACTCATATCAATTTTAATTAAAGATTTCGAACCGCCAAAAACCTCATTTGCAAGCTGGCGTGAAAGTTCAGTTTTTCCAACACCAGTCGGGCCAAGAAAGATAAACGAACCAATTGGACGATTTTCATCTGAAATCCCAGATTTATTACGGCGGATCGCTTTAGAAATTTTCTCAATAGCCTCACTTTGACCAATCACCTTTTTCGAAAGATATTTTTCAAGATTTTGTAGAATTTTTGCCTGATTTTTTGAAATTTTTTGAACCGGAATATTCGTTTTTAAAGAAATCGCTCGTGCCACATAATCGCTCGTTAAAATAATCTTTTTCGAACTTTTTGCTTTTTGCTCTTCTTCACTGAGTTTTTTTCTAAGTTGTGAAATTCGCGTTTTATAGAGAGCTGCGCCTTCGAAATCTTCATTTTCTGCCGCTCGAATTTGCTTTTCATTTAATTTTTCAATCTCACGCGAGAATTCTAAAATTTTATTCGGTTTCGACACCTTCTCACTCGCAGCTAACGCACCAGCTTCATCTAAAATATCAATAGCTTTATCTGGCATTTGGCGGTCAAAAATATACCTCGCGCTCATATCAACAATTTCACCTAAAACTTCATCAGAAACTTCAATATTATGATATTTTTCATATTTTTCTCGCAAACCTTTTAAAATATCAATCGTTTCATTCAAGCTTGGTTCTTCAACCTGAACAGATTGAAAACGCCGATTCAATGCAGAATCTTTTTCAATCGATTTTTTAAATTCGTCAAAAGTTGTAGCACCAATTAGTTTAATTTTTCCACGAGCGAGAGCTGGCTTTAAAATATTTGCCGCATCCATTGCGCCCTCCGCCGAGCCAGTTCCTGCTAAAAGATGAATTTCATCAATAAATGCAATGATCTCTTGATGTTTTTCAAGCGCTTTAATTACATTTTTTAGCCGCTCTTCAAATTGACCACGAAATTTCGTACCAGCCAACATTCCAGCTAAATCAATTTCAAAAATTCGCTTTCCAATTAGTTGTGATGGAACTTGTTCTTTCGAAATTTTTTGAGCAAGAAGCTCAACTACAGCGGTTTTTCCAACTCCAGCTTCACCAATCAAAACTGGGTTCGATTTCGTGCGACGAAGCAAAACCGTAATTAATCTCTGGACTTCAGTTTCACGCCCAATTACTGGATCAAGTTCGCCATTTTTAGCTTTTTCCGTCAAATCTTCACTAAA
>CALIMO010000107.1 GCA_938045655.1 uncultured bacterium | reverse complement strand
ATATGAAAGTGACACTAAATATGTAAAAATCGCTGAAAATATCGAAGAGAGTATACCAAAAAGCCATTTTTCTTGTTTTGGATTTTTCGCTAAAATTACCAAAGCTGGCGCTAAAATTAGAAACAAACCAACAATTCCACTTAAAGTTGATTCTGGAATTACTAAATTTGAAGTTGTTAAAAAATTAGTAATATCTTTATTCCAATACCTATTCAAAACAATTCCCGCGAGAATAATAAGATTGAAATAGCCCATTTTACGCCGAGAGAGTGTTAAAAAAATCGAAAGAATTACAATAAAAATAATTGTTGTCATAGCAATATTATAGCATAAGCTCTAAGGATGCTCAAATTATTTCATAAAAATAGAACAACTACGCTAACATATTGTCCCATAAAATAGCCGAGCTATTAAACAACTCGGCCAACTATTTAAAATAATGATTTTTTAGATTTCTTAAATTCTGTCAAAAGCTCTTTTTGTTTTTTCGAAAGCTTTGTAGGAGTTTCAACAATGATCGTCACAATTTGAGCACCTCTTCTTTCAGTTCGAAGATGAGGCACACCGTGACCTGAAAGCTTAAAATCGGTATGGCTTTGTGTTCCAGCTGGAATCTTCATCGTTAACTTTCCATCAATTGTTTCAACTTCAATTTCAGCACCAAGTGCAGCATCAATCATTGAAATTCTCTCTTCACTTAAAATTAAATCGCCTTCACGCGTAAATTTTTTATCAGCTTTAACATAGATGTTTACATATAAATCACCTTTTTCGCCACCTTTAATTGCTTCACCACGGCCAGAAAGCCGAATTGTTGCGCCATCATCAATTCCTGCTGGAATTTTAAGTTTTACTGTTTGCTTTTTACGCAGAATTCCGGCACCACGACAAACTGAACAATTTTGCTTCGGAATCTCACCACGACCATCACAAGTCGGGCAAGTTACAGTTTGCTGAATTGGGCCAAAAAGAGTTTGAGTGGCACGAGTTTGCTGACCACTTCCATTACAATCTGGACATTTTTGCATTCCGTGACCAGGCTCTGCACCAGAGCCATCACAATGCTCGCACTCATCGTCTAGATTTAATGAAATCTCAGTTTCAGTCCCAAAAACCGCCTCTTTAAAATTCAAAGTTAGATCTACTTCAACATCGCGACCTTTTTTATTTTTTGA
>CALIMO010000106.1 GCA_938045655.1 uncultured bacterium | reverse complement strand
CTAAAACTTTTTCTTCTGGTAAATTTTTTTCAGCTGCAATTGTTTTTGCTGCCAGCATCATTTGTTTAATATTTAAATCTTCCATTTTATCCTTTCGAAATAATTTCTTATGAAAAACGCCGACCTGCTGGCCGACTACTTTTCAATTTTAGCACAATTTATTTTTTTAGTCAAGCCTCTAATTTAATAAAGTTAATCTTTGGTATTTTTCAAGTGATTTTGGCTTTTCTCTCAAATATTCTTGCCAACCTTTTTGATTTTCGAACAAAAAATCTACCGCAGATTGCGCTCGCGAAATCATTTTTATATCACCAATGCTTGCGAATTCCAGATTAATTTCGCCACTTTGTGCCTTGCCGTAAATTTCACCAGCACCACGAAGCTCTAAATCCTTTTCCGCCAATATAAAGCCATCGTCAGTTTTCGAAATTTCTTGGAGCCTCTGTGGCGGTTTCGCGTTCGAGCTCATTACAAGATAACAAAAGGCATCATCACCGCCACGACCTACTCGCCCACGAAGCTGATGGAGTTGCGCTAAACCAAAACGATCAGCGTTTTCGATCACAATTACACTTGCATTTGGAACATCAATTCCAACTTCAATAACGGTAGTTGAAAGCAAAATATCAGCTTTTTTCGCCAAAAAATCTGCCATTATTCGTTCTTTTTCTTCCGACTTCATTTTACCATGAAGCTGTAAAATTCTAAATTCCTTAAAATCACGTTTCAATCGTTTAAATTCCGCCTCAACACTTTTAATTTCCTCGTTTTTTCCTTCTTGAATTGCTGGAACAATTACAAAAACTTGCCGCCCATTCAAAATTTCAGTTTTAATCCTTGCATTCATTGGCGCACGAGAAGCTGGTGAAATAATTTTAGTTTGAACCGGCTTTCTCCCTTCAGGCTTTTCTTTCAATATCGAAACACTCAAATCACCAAAAAGTGTTAATTGCAACGACCTCGGAATTGGCGTAGCAGTCATCGCAAGTAAATGTGGCATTTTTTGGTGAGATTTTTCAAGAATTTTTTGCCTTTGAGCAACACCGAAACGATGCTGTTCATCAATAATCACTAAACCAAGATTCGAAAATTCTACTTTTTCTTGAATAATCGCACTCGTACCGACCAAAATATTAAGATTGCCATTTTTTAGATTTTCGAAAAGTGTTTTGCGAGCCTTTCCTTTTACCTTTCCTGAAAGAAAGCCAATCGAAATGCCACACCAAGCCAAAGTTTTTGAAAAATTCTCAGCCAATTGCTGTGCAAGAATTTCAGTTGGTGCAAAAACTGCCACTTGATAACCATTTTTTACAGCATTCAATGATGCAATTGCTGCCACGGTTGTCTTTCCGGAGCCAACATCACCCTGCAAAAGCCGATTCATCGGAAAATCCTGGCTCATATTTTGCATAATCTCCCAAGAAGCAAGCCTTTGCGATTGCGTCAAATTAAAAGGTAGCTTTTCAACAAATTGCTTCACATCTTGAATTTTTGGCTCGATATTGTATCCACGAAGTTGCTCATTTTCAATTTTATTTAATTTTGCGGCCAAAATTAATTCAAAAATTTCATCAAAAGCAAGCCGTTCAAGTGCTAGATTAAATTCTTCTGCCGAACCAGGAAAATGCACCCATTCAATTGCTTGTGCGCGTGAAATCAGTTTTTCTTTTCGAACAATAATTTCCGGCAAAGTTTCAGGCAAAATCTTCATCATCGGCTTTAATTCTGTCAAAATTTTTCGAATTGTTTCAGTTTTTAAACCTTTTTTTTGCGGATAAATCGGTACAATTTCGCCATCTTTACCTGAAAAATTTTGATTTTTTGGCAATTCTTCACGCTTCATTAAACTCGGATTCGTAATTTGATAACGATTATAGTTAAATTCATATTTTCCCGAAAAGAAAAATTCTTCTTCATCTTGAAGCTGTTTTACGCGATACGGCTGGTTAAACCAAATTGTTTTAATTTTCTCTTTTCCATCAGTTAAAATCGCCTCGGTTATTGTCATTCCACGCCGAACTCGACGCATCGAAACTTTTTCGGCATAAGCTCTAAAAAGAACCTTCCCCGGCTTAATCTCACTCAAACTAGTTAAACTTGCAAAATCCTCATATTTTCGTGGGAAAAACTCCAAAATATCACCAACAGTTCGCAAATTAACACTTTCGAGTTTCTCGAGCGTTTTTTCACCAACGCCCTTTACCAAACCTAACGAAGAATTTAAATTCATTACTAAATTTTAGCATCTTTTGGAGTTTTTTTCAATTTTCGTTAATAATAAAAAATCGCCCGTTTTGAGCGATTTTCGAAACAGATTAAACTTTATTTACAACAGGAATAACAATTGGCGTATGACCAGTTGAATCAAACAATAGGTGCGAAATATCATCTTTGATTTCTTGTTTCATGTCGGCAATTTCAACTTTTCGTTCAACTTCGCGGTCAATTTTAATCCGCAAATAATGACGAATTTTACCAATCAATTCTTCACTATCTTTTAGATAAACAAATCCACGCGAAATCACATCTGGCGTTTTAAGAAGTCGGCCAGTTTTCTTGCTAATTGTTAGCACGATAATGAAAATACCTTCAGTTGAAATATGCAATCGGTCTTTCACAACAGCATCATGGACTGTATTTCCAGTGTTATCATAAAGAATTGAACCAACATGGACACGACCACCTTTTTTAATTTTCTTTTCTTTTGTAAGCTCAATGATATCACCACTGTCAGCAACAAGAATTTCTTCTCGTTTTAATCCAAGAACTTTCTGCGCCATTTCAGCATTATGTTGGAGCATATAAAATTCACCATGAACTGGGAGGTAATTTCTTGGGCGAATAGTTTCCACCAATCGAACGTGGTCATCGTAGTAAGCATGCCCTGAAAGATGAAGTGGGCCAATGCCGTGATAATGACCGCGACCGTGCTGAATTACACCAGCACCTTCCCGCAAGAGCCCATCAACAGTTGAAGCCACACGAGGCTCATTTCCCGGAATCGGACTCGAAGAAAATACTACAACATCTGTTGCTTTAATTTTAACAAATCGATGAGCACCAGTTGCCATTCGGTTTAGAACAGCGTTTAATTCACCTTGTGAGCCAGTGCAGACGATCGTAACTTTCGAATCATCAAGCTTCACGATATCTTCCATTTTTACAATAACATCTTTTGGAACTTTAATTTTTCGTGACCTCAATGCAATTTCAATTGCATTAATCATTGAGAATCCAGCAAACGCAACCTTACGATCATGTTTTACTGCTTCATCTAAAATTAATTGTAGGCGGTAAATCTGGCTTGAAAAACAAGAAAAAATCAATCGTGCATGCGGATACGCCGTCATCACTTCACCAACACTTTCACCAATTGAATATTCACTGTGTGGGTGCGTTCCTGGTGTATCAATATTTGTACTTTCATTCATTAATAAATCAACACCTTCGGTTTGCGCAATTTCAGCAAGCCGTGGGAGATCGAATTGAGTATCAACCGGATCATTTTCGAAACGCCAGTCACCCATATGAACAATATTCCCATTTGGCGTACGAATAACCATTGCCACACATCCAGGAATCGAGTGCAAAACATGCACAAATTCGAGCGTCATATATTTCGAAATTCTAATTTGCTCATGCTTAAATGGATCAACAATTTGATAATTTGGTGAAACTTCAACAACCGCCTCTTCCATCTGACGTTTAATCATTCCAATCGTGAAATCAGTTGCATAAATTGGAATATTATTTCCAAATTCAGGTAAAAGCTGGCGGACAGCACCAATATGATCAAGGTGAGCGTGCGTAAATGCAACGGCCTTAACTTTATGCATATTATCTTTTAGATAAGTGATATCCGGCGTCATGAAATTTACACCAGGGTAGTCTTCGTTCGGAAAAATCGAGCCCATATCAATCACTAAAATTTCATCCATATATTCAATTGCGAACATATTTTTACCAATTCCAAATTCACCCAAGCCACCGAGCGGAATCACTCGCACGCTATCCTTTTCTGGGCGAAGTTTTTTCAATTTAGAAGCTGTTAGCTGTTCGCCATTAAAACCATTAAAGAGTGATTTATTAACAGGAATATTAACAATATGCTGAGTTGCGCGCATATTAATGTCATTCGAAATCATTCGTTGAGCTCGCACAACCGCACCACGACGCGTTGTTGTTGGCAAATTCACCTTTTTAGCGTCAGATTTTTGAACTCGAGTTTGCTTTGAAATATTCTTAGCTTTTTGAGCAATTTTTGCGTTCTTCTCGCTACTTTCTTTTTTAGCATTCCCAACATATTTATCTCGATTTTTTTGCAAATCTTGAGCTTTTTTCTGCAAGTTAGCACGCTTTCGAGCCTGCTTCTCATTAAAATTATCAGTCATTTTTCTCCTTAAATTAAAGCGTTCGAAAAGTTATTTTTAGGTCGGATTTTTCGAACAAGTAATATTTTAGTATTTCTATTTTATCAAATTTCAAGTTTAAAGTCAAATAAAAAAGAGCCCGAGGGGACTCTAGATTATAAAAACAAAGCACGGTATCTCTCGACTAGACTAAACCTATATTTCTTTTCAATAAGAGCTTTATAGGCTAGTTTTACATCTTTCTTTAACCCATTATCAAGTTTTTTTATTTCTTTCTTCGAACGTAAAATCGAAGAAATACCATTTTTAACTATGTTGTCAAGACGAGGATTACATCCTCTTATAAAATACTCGATAGACCATTTGTAATTGCTACTGATAATAATCGCAAAATTTATACCATAGGTATTATATCTTTCACAGATATCCAATCCTGTGGAATAAATATTGGCCATTGGCTCTTCACTTCTAATAACTAGCCTATCAACAATAGGCTTTAATGATTGGAGAATTACCACGACCTCTTCAATTCCAAGCTGATCATCTTGCGTGATTAAGCTGATGATATTTTCAACAATGGCAGATTCTTTATATTCCAGAATCTTCAGAGAGTTTTTATCAACACTTCTATTGAAGTGTTCATTAAATTTTTTTATAAAATCCAAAATTCTCTGCAGCTTATCTCGCATAATTTCATAGTCTTTATCATACTTCTTATCGCTATGAAAATTTTCTGCGATATATAAAACATTCTGTAACTCTTCAATATCACAATCACTGATTGCTTTTAACGCTCTCCGAGTGTCTGATACTAATGGACGGAGATGCAAATAATCTTCGCTTTCCTCTTTAAAAAGAACTTCATATAACATTTTTATTACCTCCAAAATGTGTAGAATATAAATATTATACCAGATTTTCGAAAAAAAATAAAACCCTGCATATTTAGCAGGGCCGTTTTTTCTTTGATGAGCGAGCTTAATCTATTCTTCAATGACATAATTGCCATTTAAAGAAAATTTAACTTCCAATACAGCACTCTCCTTCGTGCTATCATCATCTATTAGATCGATACTATAGTTCGCTTCCGCTTTTGCTCTGATGAAATAACGGATTATCCAGAGACAAAACTCCGTAAAAATCCATATCCCTACGACAAAAATAGACGCTCTTTCATCTGGCTGGTTTTCAATTATTAAAAGCACTATTATAAACGATAATGCTAAGACGGCAATTAAATGAGATAAATAGAATCTGATTGCGAATTTATTTATCTCTCTTAAAGCTTTCTTTATAAAGCTAAAAGCTCTTTTATCCGCTTCCGTATAGTTCTTAGGTAATTTAACTTTTTTATCAGAAGCCCACACCCAGCTAGCTATTAGTCTTTTCCCGATGTTGCGATTTTTCTCCTCGCTGAAGAAGTATAATCTAGCGATTTGAAAATTAGCAATAATCGTTATTGTTATTAAACTTATCAATATTAATATTGATAAAAATCCATAACTCTGACTAATTTTTGCGAGCACCAATAGAACGCTCAAGACCAAAACCCACACAATAAGCGCAATTTTTAGCCACAGATTATCAATAAATACCTTATTGATAATATAGTCCTTTTTCGGAAAGCTAAATTCACGAATTTCCTTCGTGTTTAGCTTAGCTTCTTCACTCTTACCATTATTCAGGTTTTCCATTACAACTACTCTCGAAATCTTCATAGATTTCACCTCTTTCTAAAATTTCTTTGCAAAATGCAACTTTCAAATTATACCATATATTCTCTAAAAATGCAAATCTTGCAGGCTTTCTAAAAATCTGTTAAACTGGTTTTATGAATAATGAAGATTTTGACATTTCAAACTTTTCGAAAGATATTTTTGACGATTTTTCAAAAACAGAAATTAAAGCAAAAAAACAAAAAAATCGAAAAATTCCAGTTATAATGATTTCTGGCTTTTTAGGCTCAGGCAAAACTACACTTTTAAACCACCTTTTAAAATCAAGCCCAAATCTAAAAATTGGTGCAATTGTGAATGATTTTGGCATAATAAATATCGACAGTAAATTGATTTCTAATGGGATCAATGAGCAAAAAATTGAGCTTAGCAATGGCTGTATTTGCTGTATGATTGGTGACAACGGATTAAGCGAACCACTTTCGAAATTAGCAAATAAAGATTCACTGCTTGATGCGATCATAATTGAAGCTAGTGGAATTGCTGAACCTTACGATTTGCTTAAAACCCTGCGATATTCTGGAAATCAATATTCTTATTTCGGTGGAAATATTTATTTAATCGATGCTCAAAATTTCGAAAATTCTAAGAAAGATTTTCCAACACATTTTAAAAAATGTCTCAAAGCTAGCGATATTATCGTTTTAAATAAAACCGACTTAATTTCAAAAAATAAAATTCAAGAAATCCGTGAATTCATTAGAAAATTAAACCCAAATTCACCAATTATTGAAAGTCAAAACTCAAAAATTAATCCTGATTTAATTTTTTCTTGGCAAAAATCCGAACAAAAGAATAAAGAGAAAAGTAAAGATCATAAGCATGATCACAAAGATCACATTCATAATCAATTTCAATCTTTGGCTTTCGAAACGGTAAAACCACTAAA
>CALIMO010000105.1 GCA_938045655.1 uncultured bacterium | reverse complement strand
AAGCCCAAAAAGGTGATGAAGGAACTAGAAAAGTTAAAGAAAAACTAAAAACATATAAAGATAAGCTTAAAAAAGGTGCACAAAGTGTATCTGAAAAAGCTGCTATAGGGTTGGAAATACTTGAAGGTGCGAGCAGCACATTAAATAGCTTAAATGCGGTAGATAAAGTTTGCGGAGTTTATGCATTAGTTTCAATGGGTTGGAGTGTTGCTAAAGTAGCTAAAGTTGAAGTGTTAGCTCAATTTGGTTTATCTTTCCTTTCGATGGCTTCAAAAATTAAAGCCGGTGAAGCAACTCAGCAAGAAGTTACGGCGCAAGGTAATAATTTAATGGGAATCGCCAATAAAAAAGATTCTAAAGAAAATAAAAATCCTGATAGTAAAAATTCTAATACTTCAAGACTAAAAAATGCTTTTGCTTTTTTTGCAGATTCCACATCAAATAATGACCATATCAAAAGTGCCACCGAATCGCAAGGTTGGCGAGCAGTAGCTTATGATGACCGAGTTTCGAAATTAGATGATTCAGCAAAAGACTACCAGGTTGGAATTACTGGATGGTTCGCAAGTTTAATGAATACATTAACAACAGGAATGGTGGGCTGGTTTATACGACAAAGCTGTAAAGTTGCAGGTATAGTTACTGCAGTAGTAGGTATAACTCAAGTAGCATTAACAATACTCAAATGTATGGGAACTGGTTTTTGGGGATGTATTGGCGATGTTATAAAAGTGGCAATATGGTCAGTAGCATTAGGATTAGCTCTTTCTGTTGCTGCAGAGATTCTAAAAAATCAAGCCATGGGTGCGATTTCGAAATATGTGAGTGAAGGTTTAACCGGTACAATTCTAAATGATTCAACAACCGGCGAAAATTTTGGAAACGCTATAATGTCAGGCTCTGCGGCAATGATGGCGAAGAACTCAATGGCTGGAAGCGGTGGTGTTTTAACCAAGTCTCAAGCAATTGCATTTCGCCAAGAGACCGACCGTCAGATTGCTGAAAATGCTGAAGACATTCGAAAAACTCATAGTCCATTTGATCCAACTACACGGCATACTTTCTTAGGTTCGATTGTAAGTAATATGATGCCCTATGCTGGAACTTTGGGCTCAATTAAAGGTTTGTTACCATCAATGATTGGCGGAGCGCAGAGATCATTCGCATCAATTACACCAGGAGCAAGCGCAGCTAATAGTGCAAACTTTGCAGCCAATATGGAAACCTGTGAAGATAAATCAATTACGGATACTGGTGCCGCAACCGATATTTTTTGTAATGTTTATACTGGTATTGATATGGGTATTGCCGAAACTGACACTGAAGAAGTTGTTAATAAACTTAAAGAATGGGGCGATATCGTAGAGAAAGAAAATAGTAGTGAAACAAACAATCTATTAGATACCTTCAAAATGAGTGGCGACTTGAAGAAATATGATAAATATTGTTTCAACCGAAAATCACCAATCGGAACATCAGAAGATGACGATGATGAAACTCGTGGCGGAATTTGTAATACCGAAAAAAATCCTAAAGCAAACTGGTATTCACTATTTTTGACTGATCTTCGAACAGAGATGGGAATGAATGAAGAATTTAAGCCAGACTCAAGCGGAGGAAGTCGTGGAAACAATAGCTCATCTAATTCAAAAGGAGGAGTAGATCCAGAACTATCAAAATTAAGTGGTGAATTTATTTGGCCGCTTAAAAACACTAAAGTTAAGGATGGAAAGATACAAGGAGTATCAGATGGCCAAGGTTTTAATACACCAGTTCGACAAAACCACCCAGCTATCGATTTTGCTAATGAAGAAAAAGGATGGACACACGGAGCACAAGTGTATGCCGTAGCGGATGGCGAGGTTGTTAATGGTGGTTTCGATGTGGCCCCATATAATGGATGTACATACGGAACGGCTGATATGATGGGCGGTCCGCATGCAGTAATCATTAAACATAAAGGAGATGTCTATTCTTTCTATTGGCATATGGATTCACACTCAGTTAAAACTGGAGAGAAAGTTAAGAAAGGCCAGACTATTGGAACTATAGGAAACTACGGCTGTTCATCTGGATCACACTTACATTTCGAACTTTCGAAAGGTTCCGCAATACCATCAACATCGGCATCTTTCTACCCACCAGATTTAATTAAACAGGACACATAATGTATAAAAAAATATCATCAATTATTTTAATCTCATTGATTTTAGCCTCCACTCTTTCAAATATTGCAAGGGCTGAGTTTGATGAACGTTTTTATAAACTGAATGATATAATCTATTACGATGCAGGCGAGGATTGTGCTCCAGCATCTAGCGGTAATATGGCGGATATAAATCTTGAAGGTAATGATAATGCTGAAAAGATTTGGAACTTTTTTAAATCAAAAGGTTTGACAGATGAACAAACTGCTGGTGTTATGGGAAGTCTTTGGGGTGAATCTAACCATTTTCAGCCAGATTTAATTGAAGCTGGAAGTGGAATTGGCTACGGTATCGCCCAGTGGTCATTCGGGCGGCGAACAAACCTCGAAAATTATGCCAAAGAAAGAGGAAAACCGGCGTCCGACCTTGGCGTTCAGCTAAATTTCTTGTGGCAAGAGCTGGAAGGTCCAGAGAATAGAGCTCTTAATATGGTAAAATCAGCATCAACAGTCAGAGAGGCCACCATAGCCTGGACTAATGGTTTCGAAAGACCAAGGGAAGACTTACGGCCTGGCCGTATTAAAGAAGGTGAAGAAGTTGGAAATAAAATGCTTTCACAATTCGCAGGAAAAGGTTCTAGCGGTAGAGGAAAAGCTTCAGGACCTATAACTTTCATTGGAGATTCAATTACAGTCGGTGTTCAAGATAAATTATCATCAACCTTTAGCGGTTCAAATGTATCTGCAACAGTTGGTGATTCAATTGCTGCTGCAACATCAAAATTACCAAATACAATTCATGATACGGTCGTTATTAACTTAGGAACTAACGATAACTTTGATGAAAATGCCGCAGAAGCTTTAGTCGGCAAGCTTAAAGGTAAGAAAATTTATTGGGTAAATAACTTTTCGAAAAACCAAAATGTTGACTACAATATAGTGAACCAAAAACTTTCAGCTTTTGCATCTAGACACAACGAGGTGAAGATTTTAGATTGGAAGAGTTATGTTGAAAAAAATGGCGGTAGAGATAAACTCTACGCGGCAGATGGAGTTCATCATAGTACAGAAGGTCAAGAAGCTTATATAAAATTCCTTAAAGAAG
>CALIMO010000104.1 GCA_938045655.1 uncultured bacterium | reverse complement strand
TAAAAATTCGTTCTACCGCACAAAACGAGCTTTTTAATGAAGAAAGTAATTACTTCTATCGTGGAATTTGGGCTGATGGCAATAAAGATCCAAAAATTGATTCGTCAAGTTTTTATGGTGCATTTATGTTTAACCTTTTTGAATTTAAAGGCGAAAAGTTACAGACTGCTTTTAAAACTCTTGAAAATCGTTTTAAAGCTAATGATAATATTGGGCTTCCAAGATTCGAAAATGATATTTACTATAGATTTAGTGATGATTACGAAGCAAATATTTGGCCGATAACGACGCTTTGGCGTGCGGAATTTTATATTGCTCTTGGTGAAATTTCGAAAGCGGAGGAAATTATCGAGTGGGTTCTAAAGCAACAAACTTCAACGGGAATTTTACCCGAACAGATTGATCCATGCGATTTAAAACATCTTTCGGTTGCACCGCTAACTTGGTCTCAAGCAGAGTATGTTTCAGCTTTATTGGATTTAGTCGCTTCTGAAGAAGAGTAAAAAAGACCCATAATTATTAGTGCTAATAGTTTCAAAAACCTGGCGAAATTTACGTTTACAAATACCTAGTTAACTCCTTAAAGAGCTACTTTTTGCCAAAGGTTGTTTTCTAAAATAATCTGTCTATAATAGTAAAAAAGATAATCTACAATAAAAAATAAGCTCTCAGTAGAAAGCTTATTTTTTATTATTTTTTTCTAAAGTCCGGATTACCAAACTTTTAGCAATAGTTCACCACCAAGTCGTTGTTTCTTAGCTTCGAAACCGTTCATAACACCTTTTGATGTTGAGAGTAGTACCATTCCACGACCACTTTTAATGCGTGGGATTTCTTCTACGCCAACATACATTCGGCGACCTGGTTTACTCATTCGAGTAAGTTCGTTAAAGCGCGCAGCTTCACCGTCTTTGGCGATTTTTACTACCAAAATATCACGGGGTTTTGCTGATTCAACTTTAACAGATTCAATATAATTAGCTTTTGCAAGCTCTTTCGCTACAACTTCTTTCAATTTGCTTGAAGGAACACGAATTTTGTTCTTGCCAACCAATGCCGCATTTCGAATGCGAGTTAGAAGGTCGGCGATTGGGTCAGTTGATTGTAATGACATAGTCTCTCCTTCCTTCTACCAACTACTTTTTGTTACGCCTGGGATCTCACCCTTTGAGGCTTTAATGCGGAAAGTGATTCGGCTCATACCAAATCGTCGCATATAACCGCGTGGTCGACCATCGAAATTGTCGCGGTTCTTAAGTCGTGTAGGACTTGAATTGCGTGGAAGCTTTTGAAGACCTTCTTGGTCGCCAGCGGCTTTCAATTCGGCGCGTTTTGCAGCATATTTTTCAATCATTTTTTTGCGTTTCAAGTCTTTTGCAATCATTGATTTCTTAGCCATTTACGCTTTTCCTTTCTTTTCAAACGGAATTCCGAATTTTTCAAGCAATGCTCGACTGTGAGCTTTGCCTTCGTTTTTAATAACGAAAGTTATCTGCAAACCGTGAAGAATTTGAGTTTCTTCAAAAGTTAGCTCTGGGAAAACAGATTGTTCTAAAATTCCCAAATTGTAATTTCCACCTTTGTCAAAACCTTTTGCTCCAACACCGTGGAAGTCACGCACGCGAGGCAAAGCCACATTTACGAGACGATCAAGAAATTCATACATTCGATCACCGCGCAAAGTTACACTATAGCCAATTGGGGCGCCCATTCCACCACGAATTTTAAAGGTTGCAATTGATTTTTTAGGCAAACGCTCTACTGGAACTTGACCAGTAATTTTCGTAATTGTATTTTTTACAACTTCTTGAAAACGCTTGTCTTCCTTTTTCTTACCTGTTCCTACGCTAACAACGATTTTTTCAAGCTTTGGAACTTGGTGGATATTTGTTAGCTCTAGTTCGCTTTGGAGTTCTTTAGCAATTTTATCTTTGTAAAGAGTTTTCAAGCGAGGAACATAAACAGTAGTTTTAGCCATTATTTATCTCCTTTTTTGCTTGATTTAGCGCTTTTAGCTTCTACTTTTTTAACTTTATGAACTGGAGTTGGAACATGAATGTCTTTTACTCCACCGCGCGGATTGAATTGATTTGGTTTGATATGGCGATGTTTTTTGCCAATACCTTCAACCAAAACAGCATTTTTCTTTGGTAAAACTTTTATAACTTCACCAGTAACGCCTTTGTCTTTTCCGCTGATAATTACAACATTATCACCTTTAACAATTCCATTTAACGCCATATTAGAGCACCTCCGGAGCTAAGCTGATAATTTTGTTATATCCCAAATCGCGAAGTTCGCGTGGTACTGGACCAAATACGCGAGTCGCTTTTGGAGTTTTGTCGTCGGCGATAATTACGGCCGCATTATCATCGAAACAGATAGTTGAGCCATCTTTTCGGCGAATTTGGTCGCGAGTTCGCACAACAACAGCCTTTACAACTGATTTTTTCTTAATATTACCAGTTGGGTTAGCATCTTTAACAGTAGCAACAATGATATCGCCAACTCGTGCGTATCGGCGTTTTGAACCACCCAGTACACGAATACAAAGGATCTCTTTTGCACCACTGTTATCTGTTACTTTAAGTCGGCTTTCTTGCTGAATCATTACGCCTCCTCTTTCAATTCTACTGAACCTCGAGCTTTCTCAACGATTTCAACTAAAGCAAAACTCTTAGTTTTCGAAATTGGTCGAACTTCTTTGATAATAACTTTGTCACCTTCACCAGCTTCATTGTTTTCATCATGAGCAGTATATTTTCGAGTTACAGTATATTGCTTGCCGTAAATTGGGTGTGTTTCACGGCTATGAACTGTTACGGTGATAGTTTTGTCGGCTTTAGCGCTCGAAACAACACCTGTCAATGTAGTCGCCATATTAGATTTCACCTTTCTTTACGAATTTAACTTTTACTGGAAGTTTGTGACCAGCAAGTCGCATAGCTTCGCGTGCAACTTCTTCTGAAACACCGTTCATTTCGAACATGACTGTTCCAGCTTTAACTTTAGCCACAAAGAATTCTGGGTTTCCCTTACCGCTACCCATTTTTACATCTTGTGGTTTTCGAGTAACTGGTGTGTGCGGGAATATTCGAATCCAAACCTGACCTCCACGCTTAATATAACGAGTCATAGCTGTTCGGGCTGATTCGATTTGTCGCGAGTTGATTCGCTCGTTCTCAAGGCTAACCAATCCATAGTCACCGAAGGCAATAGTGTTTCCACGAGTTGCTCGGCCTGGGTTTTTACCTTTTCGAACTTTTCGGTGAGCGGTTTTCTTTGGTAACAAAATAGCCATTACTTATCGTTCCTTTCACCTTTATTAATCCAAACTTTTACGCCGATAATACCAGCAGGAGTTTGTGAACGTGCACCGTGATAGTTGATATCTGCACGAATTGTATGAAGAGGAACAGATCCTTCGGAGAATTTCTCGCGGCGGCTCATTTCAGCTCCATTCAATCGTCCAGCAACCTCGATACGAACACCTTTCGCACCGGCTTGCATTGTATTTTGTAATGCCATTTTAACGGCTCGGCGGAAGTTAATTCGTCGTTCTAATTGTCTAGCAATATTTTCAGCAACCAATTTAGCTGAAAGCTCTGGTCGGCGAACTTCTTCAATATTAATTCGAACTGGTAAACTCACCATTTTTTCAAGTTGAGTTTTAAGTTCTTGAACGCCAGCACCACCGCGACCAATTACGACACCAGCTTTTGCTGTATGAATTGAAACAGTGATAAGGTTTTCTGTTCGTTCAATTTCGATTCGGTCAATTGTTGGTCGACTTTCGAATCGTTTTTCGATAGTTTTTCGAATTTTGTCGTCTTCAATTAAGAATTTCGCAAAATCTTTTTTCTGGGCAAACCATCGTGAATCCCAGTTTTTATGAGCTTGCAAACGGAAGCTAATTGGATTAACTTTTTGACCCATTATTTGCTCTCTTTCTCTGCTTTCGCAGTAGTTTTCTTAACTTCAGCTTTTTTAGCTGGAGCTTTCTTCTCTTTAACAACGCCAGAAACTTCGACTAAAATGTTTGAAGTTTTCTTTTGGAAAGGAAGCGCCATTCCTCGCATATGAGGTTTAAATCGCTTCAATCGTGATCCAGCAGTAACTGATAAAGTTGTAATTACTAGAGTTTTTGGATCAGCATTATCATTATTTTTAGCATTAGCTGCAGCTGATTGGATAGCTTTTTTAACAGCTAAAGCGCTTCGGCGTGGAGTGTGATCAAGAATTACTAATGCATCAGCAACAGTTCGACCACGAACAAGACTTGCCACGATCGAAACTTTTCGTGGAGTCTGACCAATACCTTTAATGTAGGCACGAGTTGTTACATTAGCCATTATTTCTTATCCTTTCCGCCGTGTTTTCGGAATTTACGTGTTGGCGCAAATTCACCAAGTTTGTGTCCAACCATATTCTCTGAAATATATACAGGAATATGTAAACGACCATTGTGAACAGCGATAGTTCGACCAACCATTTCTGGTGTAATTGTGCTTGAGCGAGCCCAAGTTTTAATCACTGTTCGGTCATCTGCTCCAAGAGCCGCTACTTTTTTAGCAAGCTTGAAGTCGATAAACGGACCTTTTTTCAATGAACGACTCATTTATTTTCTCCTCTTAGCTTCGTGACGACTCTTCACGATAAATTTATTAGTACTCTTACGTCGGCGAGTTTTGTAGCCGAGAGTTGGTTGTCCCCAAGGTGTGCGTGGAGTTGAGCGACCAATTCCGTGTCGTCCACCGTCACCACCACCGTGTGGGTGATCTACGGCATTCATAACAACACCACGAACTGTTGGGCGAATACCTTTACGGCGTTTGCGTCCAGCAGAACCGAGTTTAACGTTTTGATGCTGAATATTTCCAACTGTTCCAAGAGTTGCCTCTGCTTCCAATCGGAATTTTCGAACTTCACCTGAAGGTAATTTTACCTGAGCGTAGTCACCTTCTTTCGCCATCAACTGAGCTTTAGCACCAGCTGAACGAACCATCTGCGCACCTTTTCCTGGTGTGATTTCGATTGCGTAAATCAATGAACCAACAGGAATTTCTGAAAGTGGCATTCGGTTTGAGGCTTCAATTTCAATGTCTTTTTTACCAGTTTGGAAAACTTTACCTTGAAACATTGATGTATCAGCCAAAACGTAGTAGAATTTACCATTTTGATCTTGAACTCGAGCGATTCGCGCGCTTCGGTTTGGATCGTACTCAATTTCTCGAACGGTCAAAGTCAAACCTGTTGGCAATTTGTGAGTTAAGATTCGGTAATGTCGTTTAACACCACCACCTCGGTGTCGAACTGTAATTCGACCAGAGTTGTTGCGTCCAGCATTTTGCTTTTTCGCTTTCAAAAGACTTTTTAGCGGTTTTCGAGTTGTAATTTCGCTATAGTCTTCAGTCGTCATACCGCGTCGAGCAGGAGTCGTAGGATTATATTTTTTAATAGCCATTACTTCTTCTCCTCAGCAGTTTCAGCTTCAGCGCTTTCAAAGATTGCAATCTTATCACCTTCTTTTACAGTCACGTAAGCTTTCTTAATATCTTTTTGAGTTGTTGAACCTGTAACATATCGTTTTGGATTTCGAGATTTGTTGATTCGTTTAGTTTTACCAGCTTGAACAACAGTTCGAACGCCAGTTACAGTTACTTCAAACTCTTTTTCAATCGCTTCTTTGATTTGATTCTTGTTCAAAGTTAGCGGTACATTAAATACGTAAACATTTTTTGTTGTAGAAAGAGCATAAGCTTTCTCAGTTGCACGTGGAGTAATAGGTTTAATCGCCATTATTTTTCTCCTCCTAGCCAGCTTTCAATTGTTTCAATTGCTTTTGGCGCAATAACAATGTGATCTGCATTCAAAATGTCGAATACGTTTAGATACATTGGCGAAACAAGTAGAGCTTCACTGATATTATTGGTTGCACGGATAAGTTCATCTGTTTTTTCAGCAACAATAAGAACTCGTCGATTCAAGTTATTCTCTTTCAAGAATTTTGCAACTTCAGCAGTTTTACCAGTTGTTTTAATTTCTGCAACAAGAACTTTTTCAGCTTGAACTGTCAAAGCTTGTCGAAGAGCAACTCGTTTTGAAGTTTTCGAAATCTTTTTAGTATAGTTTTCGTTACCGCGTGGTCCAAAAACAATACCACCGCCTCGCCAGATTGGGTTTCGAATTGATCCAAATCGTGCGCGACCAGTTCCTTTTTGTCGCCATGGCTTTTTACCACCACCACGAACTTCACCGCGTTGTTTTGTTGTAGCACTTGCCAAGCGGTTGTTAGCAAGATAAGCGTCATAGGCAAGCTTTAATAGTTCATGATTTCGAACTTCAACTGCAAAAACGCTTTTTGGAAGAGTTGTTTTTTCAGCCATTATGCTTTACCTCCAATGCTGATAAGACCTTTCTTTGGTCCTGGCACAGCACCTTTTAGCCCAATTAAGTTATTTTCTGCATCGATGTAAGCAACTGTTAGATTTTTAACAGTAACTTTGTCGTGACCCATTCGTCCAGGCATTCTTTTACCTTTGAAGACTTTTTGTGGATACATTGAGCCGATCGACCCAACACGACGCACGTTTCCGTTTCCACCGTGCGAACTCTTGCTCGTGTTAAAGTTGTGTCTCTTAACTGTTCCAGCAAAACCTTTACCTTTGCTTGTTCCAGTTACGTCAACAATGTCGCCAAGCTCGAAAGCTTCAACATTAATTTTAGCGCCAACTTTTATATCCGCAGGAATTTCGTCAACGCGGAACTCACGAAGATGCTTCGGAGTTACCTCTGCTGGTTTTACATGTCCAGCCACGGCCTTGCTCAGGTTCTTACCCTCACCAAATGCCACTTGAACTGCGTTGTATCCGTCTGTTTCAACGGTTTTAACCTGAGTCACAGTTACAGGGCCGGCTTGAACAAGCGTAATTGGTGTAACAACGCCGTCTTCACCGATGATTTGGGTCATACCAATTTTGGTACCGAGAAGTGTTTTCATTTCACTTATGCTCCCAATTAATTTAATATTAGTTAAACTTTCCACGATTAAAGCTTGGCGTTCGCGTGGTTTCGAAAGCGGGTTTTCCCTGTTACGACCCTCGCATGGCCAAGTTTTATATTTACGTAAATAAAGTTCACCAATTATTCTAGCACAAATATCTTTAAAAATCAAGAGTTTTAATCAAAAAAACTATCTCGAAAATCGCATTAAAACTGAAAATGTAGTTTTGAATTTTTTGGTTTTTGTAATTCTCTCATTTTTGGCTAAAATTACACTATGCGTTTCTTCCGCCAGCTTTTTTGCAATTGCAAGCCCTAAACCATAGCCTTCCGTGTGATTATTGCAGCTTCGAACTTTATCACATCTATAAAATCGATCAAAAAATTTATTTAGTTCATCTTGCGGAATTTCATTCGAAAAATTCGAGACAGATAAAACAGCTTGTCGATTTTGCCTAAAAATCTTCACCTCGATCGGCTCTTTCGAAATATTATATTTTAGCGCATTATCAATCAGAATCATAGCAATTTCATCAATTGCCGTTTCGTTATTTTGAACAATAAATTCCTTGCCATCTTCGAACTTAATTTTCTTTTTCGCATCTGGAAATTTTGAAATTCTAGCCTTAATAGTTTCGTTCAAATTCACAGCTGAAAGTGGAATTTCTTCATTAATTTTCGAAAGACTAAGCAGCATTTTCACCATCGCAGTTAAGCTTTTTGCTTCTTCTAAGTTGCTCTCCAGAACTTCACGGAGTTCATCATTTGAAGCTGTTTTATCTTTTAGAATTATTTCAGTTTCAAGCTGGATCGCCGCAAGTGGCGTTCGAATTTCGTGGCTCGCATTCGAAACAAATTCAGACTGTAATTTGTGAGCTTTTTCAAGAGGTTCTAAAGCACGGCGCGCCAGCCAAAAACTACCAATACCGCCAGCCAATAAAATTAAAAAATCTAAAATTAGAATTGATTCAGTAATCTGTTCGCTAGCTCGTTTGTTTCTTGCCGTGATAATTTTTTCGCGAAGCTCATCCGTTCCATAGCTATTTTTGTCTTTCGAAAAACTTGTTTCAATGAGTGGAGTGGAAATTTCCATAGTATTCGTGTTGATTGAATAAAAAATTACAATATTAAAAATTCCAACAATCGTTAGCAAAATCAAAAAATATAGCATCGAAAGGCTAAAATGAGCACTTTTAAAAATATCGCCACCGAATTTAAACAATCTCCGTTCTTTATTACTCATCAATTTTATATCCTATTCCTCGCACGGTTTTGATTAGTTTTTTCTCAAAAGGCTTATCAACTTTTTCACGCAAATAACTTATATAAACTTCAATATTATTTGGCAAAATATCTGCATCATAATCCCAAACATGCGCAATAATTTGCTCTTTCGAAACTGGCCGGCCAGCATTTCGAACTAAATATTCGAGAAGTGAAAACTCTTTATTTGTAAGCTCGATTTTTTGATTATTTCGAAAAACTTCGCGTGCGTTTAAGTCTAATGATAGATCTGCGATTTTTAGAATAGTTTCAGCTTGGGTTTGTGGCCTTCGAAGCAACGCTCGAACGCGTGCTAAAAGCTCATCTAAAGCGAAAGGTTTCGTTAAATAATCATCTGCACCACTGTCTAAACCCTCGGTTTTATCTTGAATTTCACCCAATGCTGTTAAAAGTAAGATTGGTACTTTTTTACCTTCTTTGCGGAGCTTTTTAGTTAAGCTTAAACCATCATAATCACCCGGAATCATTCGATCAAGAATCAATAAATCATAATCAATCATTCGCGCCATCGCGTAAGCATCAGTCCCATCGTGCGAAATATCCACTGCGTATTTTTCATTTTTCAAAGCTCGCCCAAGCGCTCGAGCAATTTTTCGTTCATCTTCAACAATCAAAATTCTCATATATAATTATTTTATCACGCTTTACTTAAAAAATCCTGAAAATTTATTTTTTCAAAAAAAAGAAAAGCCCCAAAATGAGGCTAAGCAAGAAAATAAGTTATCTTGCAATAAATTTACGGTGAAATCTTCTTTTGCTAGACTTTATATACTTTTTAAGTTTAAACTCGAAACGTCTAATCATAATTATATACTCAGTAAATGAGCAACTACCATCTGAAAAAACATCGCATCCATGTATGTGGATAATTCCAAGTTCAGGAAACAAACCTCTTATTGTCAGGAAAAGTAAATATCCTTCTAGCGGATAATATCTCATCTCATACTTTTTACCCTTAAAGCGTATATAATATTTTTCATCGTAGATTCCGACGCTCGAAATTTCTTCATTGAAAGATTCTGCAAATATTTTCTTCAAGACTTCATTGCTAATTTGCATAAGGTTCTACCTCCAAAAAAAATTTTTTGACTTTGAAAGTCTTTTAAATTATACAACTTTTTATAATAAAAGTCAAGAGCCATCCTTTTCGAACAGCTCTTGTTAATTTTTAGGTTAATTTAAGCAATTTTCTTTTTCGAAAAAATACTTTTGAGATTTACTTTTGAACCATAAGAAATTGTCCCAAAGCGGAAGATTCGCACAGCTAGCCACACGGCAAAAATCGCAAAAATGACAAGAAGTGAGATTCCAATAAGGGCTTCTGTTAAGCTTAAAGTTCCCAGCATATTTCGAAGAAGCAAAGAAATTGGTGAAGTTAGTGGGAAATAGCTCAAGAAGACAGTTAAAGCGCTTGGCTCGCTCGAAAGGAATGAAGGAAGCACAAAAAGCGGCATCATTAGTGGCATAATAATTGCTGCAAAATAATTTGAAGCCTCTTGTGCAGTTGGCATTGCTGAACCGAGTGCAACAATAAATCCTGTTGTCATCATAAATCCAGCAATTAAAATTACAGCAGAAATTGCAATTGTGCCAAAATCCCATTTAATGGCCGAGATAATTGGCATTAAATCTGGTAAATTTAAATCTTTCGCAAGCGTTCCAATGCTTGAAATTACCATAAGTCCAATGACGATTGGTAGAATTATTGTTAAAATTTGAACAAGCCCTAAAACCATGATTGAAATAATTTTACCTAAAATTAAAGTTTTAGCTGAAATACTGGTTAAAATCATCTCTGTAACGCGGTTTTCTTTTTCTTCAGTTGTGCTCGTAAGCATTCGGTTTGAAAGAAAAACAGTAATAAAATAGAATATTGCTAAGAAAATTCCCGGTACAATCATTTCTGGGAATTGGTTATACTTTTCACCATTTTTGAAAAATGTTTGCTCAGTTTTATAAGTTTCATTAATCAACGCTAACTGATTTTTATTCGTAGCTTGAACGCCAGAATTCTTCAAAATAGTTTTTAAAACCGCTGAATATTTGCCGTTTTCATTAATATTAGTATTTTTTCCATAAATTTCAACCTTTTCACTAGTTAAATCTTTTGGTATAAAATAAAATGCACTAATTTTTCCATTTTTTACGGATTCGATAGCTTTTTGCTTATCATTCGAAAAACTACCCTTTAATTGTAGAACAAGCTCCTTAGAAATTAAGCCACTTTCATCTTGAACCTGGAAAGAAAAACTCTCTTTTGCTAATTTTTCTTGATTCTCCTTTGCTTGTGAGCCTGAAATTGCACCAAACATAAACATTGCGCCATAAATTACAGGAATCGCAAAAATCGCAATCCAAAAAGTTGGCTTTTTCAATGCACGGAAGATTTCGAACTTTAAAACTGTTCCTAGATTATACATTTTTTACCTCATTTTCCACTTCGTTTTCTTCGCCGTAAATATTCAAGAAAATCTCATTTAAAGTTGATTTTTGAACCTTAAAGTTTATAATTTGCAGATTTTTCGAAACCAATTCTTTCAGAATTTCTTGCGAATCGGCTTTTAATGAAAGTTCGGCATAGTTTGCTTCTTTTTTTATAACCTCAAATTTATCGCTCTTTGGTAGCTCACCCACAAATTCAAGAATGATTCGCTGTTCACCAAATTTATTTCGAATTTCATCAACCGTTCCATAAGCTTCCATTTTACCATTTTTTAAAAGTAATGCACGGTTACAGATTTTCTCAACTTCTTCCATTTGTGAGTTACCATCATAATTGTGGCACCACGAGCATTTTCTTCTTCAATGATATTCATAAGAAGTTGGCGATTAACAGGATCGAAACCCTTTGTTGGCTCGTCTAAAATAAGTATTTCGGGTTTGCCCATAATGGTAATTCCTAACTGGATTTTTTGCTGCTGTCCACCAGAAAGTTTATCAATATTTGAATTCGCCTTATCTTCCAAACCAACGCGCTTCAAATATTTTTTTGAAAACTCTTGAGCTTCTTTTTTTGAAAGACCTTTAAGTCGCCCAAAATATTGCATCACATCAATAACTTTTTCTTTTTTATAAAGACCACGCTCCTCTGGCAAATATCCAATTGCGCCAATTCTTTCAGGAGAGAATTCTTCACCATTAATTAAAAGTTCACCCGAATCTGCCTGATAAATTCCTAGCAAAGCTCGAATTGTTGTTGTCTTTCCGCTTCCGTTTGATCCTAAAAAACCAAAAATTTCGCCTTTCGGAATGGTGAAAGTCACATTATCTACAGAAATAAAATCACCGAATTTTTTGGTTAATCCCTTGGCGATAATCATCGGCGGTTCATTGGAAATGGGTTGGAACGGAGGAATCCGTAAGCCATTTTCCGCCCCACGTTTTTCCGGCGGTAATAATTTGATGTAAGCCTCTTCCAGATTATGACTTTGTGTCTCTTGAATAAGCTGTTGGGTTGGTTGATTAGCAATCAATTTGCCGTCATCCATGGCTAAAA
>CALIMO010000103.1 GCA_938045655.1 uncultured bacterium | reverse complement strand
GGTAGCACTTGGTACAGTTTGCGATATTATGGAGCAAACTATCGAAAATCGCCAAAATATTTTTTGGGGGCTAAAAGTCCTTTCGAAAACTCGCCGAGCTGGTTTGAAGTCGATGCTTGCATTAGCCGGTGTAAAAGAGCCAAAAAGTTCAACGCTTGGTTTTATTATTGGCCCGCGAATCAATTCAGCTGGCCGGCTCGAAACGGCTGAAAAGGCTCTGGATTTAATGCTTGAAAACGACGCTTTCGTGGCTTTCGAAAAAGCTAAAAATCTTGATGATTTAAATAAAAAACGTCGTAAAATTCAACATGAAGCGCTCGAAATTGCAATTCAAAAATCTAAGGATTTTGAAAATGATAAAGTTTTAGTTTTGGCGGATGAAAGTTTTAATGACGGGATTATTGGAATTGTGGCGAGTGGTTTGCTTGAACGCTTTAAAAAACCAGTTTTTGTAATTTCAATTGAGGGTGAGATTGCAAAAGGTTCGGCGCGAAGTTTTGGCGGATTTTCGGCAAGTCAAGCCGTTGATAAAGCGCGCAAAATCATTATTAAGGGCGGTGGTCATGATGCCGCAGCCGGTGTGACTCTGCCGACCTCGAAAATTAATGAATTTCGAAAAATCGTTAATAAATTTTATGATTCGCTTAATCTCAAAAATCAGCTTGAATATCTTTTGCCGAAAGTGGATATTCAACTTGAAGACTTTTCACCAATTTCGTTAGATCTTTTCGAAAAGATTACAGCACTTGAGCCTTTTGGAAAGGGAAATGAAGAACCAACTTTCGAAATTAAAAACGCACGAGTTATAGCTCGGCAAGAAATGGGCGATAAAAAACAGCATTTAAAGCTAACTTTAACAGATGGTGAGAATGAAATTAAAATGTTAAAATTCAATGCGCCAGAAGATTTTTTTGCTGAAATTGGTGAAGAAATTGACGTGGTTTTTTCGCTTGGCCTGAACGAATGGCAAGGGCAAAAAAATGTTGAAGGGCAGATTTTACATTTAGAGAGAAAGCGTGTATAATTGGCCTATGAATAAAATCCATGTGAATATGATGAGCTCTGCAGATAAGGTTGCTGGCCAAGGTGTTGGCGGCGCTTATGTTGAGCTAATGAATCTTCTTGAAAATCGAGCAAAGAGTGAGCTGAAAATTACTAAAACACTTCGTGCGAAAAATCCAGATATTACGCATTTTCACACTATTGACCCGCATTTTTATTTAGCTGCACAGTTTAAAAAATATACTGGTCGCAGAATTGGCTATGTTCATTTAATTCCCGACACTCTTGATGGTAGTTTAGATATGCCAGCAATTGCCGAAAAAATTGTAAAAAAATATCTGATCAAATTTTATGATAAAATGGATCATTTAGTGGTTGTAAATCCAGATTTTAAAGAAGAATTAGTTAAAATTGGCATCGACCGAGAAA
>CALIMO010000102.1 GCA_938045655.1 uncultured bacterium | reverse complement strand
GATTTTTTCTCGAAGTTCTTCGCGATTAGTTGTTATTCCTACAACAATATTATTATACTTATTGTGTTTTTTACAACTTTTACCCTTTTCACTTATGCTTTTTTCTATTGATCGAATTAAATATCGCTTATTCTTATTATTTTCTGGCATTTTGATTTTATTTTCAAAAATATACTTTTGTAAATCTTCGACAGTTCTCTGATTCAAGCCTTTTCGAAAATCATCATCAACTTCACCACCAAACTTATAATCATATAAAACCGCATCAATATATAATCCAGTCCCACCAACTAAAAATGGAATTTTACCACGATCTAAAATATCATCAATTTTAGCATAGGCATATTCCTTAAAATCTGCCGCGGTAAAGCGCTCCCCAGGCTCAGCTAAATCAAAGCCCCAATGAATAACACCTTCTCGATCCTTAATCGTTGGTTTTGCAGAAGCAATATCAATATCTTTATAAATCGCGCGCGAATCAGCAGAAATAATCTCACCGCCAAAAAGCTTGGCTAATTTTATAGCCAAGCTCGTCTTCCCGCTTGCGGTAGGGCCAGTGATTATAACTAAAGTGTTATTTCTCATATTTTATATTTTTCGAATAAATTCCGCTAAATCTTGAAGAGCAACTTTTTCTTCAACGAATTCACTATTTTTTCGAAAACGAACACTAACTTTATCATTTTCTTTATCTTTAGGGCCAATAATCAGCTGAACTGGAATTTTCATTGCAGTCGCCTCACGAATTTTCTTTCCTAATGATTCATTGCGTCCATCTACCGAATAGCGAATTTCATTAAATCTAACTGGCGAGTCGAGAACAGTAGCTGAAAGAATCTTCGAAACTTCTTCAACGTAATCATTTAAAGTATCGTTAATTGTTAAAATTCGAACTTGCTCAGGAGCCGCCCAAAAATCGAACCAACCAGCCTTATGCTCAATATAAACACTCATAAATCGCTCAATTGAACCGAGCAAAGCGCAGTGAATCATCACAGGCCGTTCGTCTTGGCCTTCGGAGTTTTTATACGAAAGCTCGAATCGTTCAGGCTGAACAAAATCAAGCTGAACAGTTGCAACTTGGTGTTCACGACCAATTGCATCTGTTGCCATAAAGTCGATTTTTGGTCCATAAAATGCTGCTTCACCTTCTTCTTCAAAATAATCTAAGTTATTCGAAATTACTGCTTTTTTAAGCTGATTTTGTGCACTTTCCCAAACCACCAAATCACCGAGATAGCTATCAGAATCATCACGATAACTCAAACGCACGCGAAGTTTCATTCCAAT
>CALIMO010000101.1 GCA_938045655.1 uncultured bacterium | reverse complement strand
GAAAGTAGTGAAAGATTTATTAAGTGAACAGATTGAGCTCAAAATTGATGGCGAAAAAGTTGATTTTTTATGTGCAGAAAATATGAAGTGTGAAGAAAAAAATGCGCCAGAAATCACTAAAGATAATATTTTAACTCGTAATTTTAATAAAGATATTTTTGAAATTTCACAAAAAAAAGTGATTTTTGGTTCTGGTGGATTGGCTGAAATTGAAGAAGATTTTTGTGAAAATCTACAAATTAGTGAAGTTTTAATTAATTCAAATGATCAGTTTTTAGAGCTAAAAAATACTAAAAATCAGAAAATTTCAATTAAAAAATGTGGGATTGAAATTTATGTGGGAAATAATAAAGAGCCACAAAAAATAAACTTTAAAGATATAGAGATTTTACCGAATGATTTTTTAACAATTAATTTTAATAGTGAAAATAGTTTTAAATTTTCGAAAACTGGCAATAACAAAATTATTCTTTTAAATTCAAAAAAACAAGAAATTCAAAGTGTTGAATTGAAGGGTTCAAAGAAGAATTTAAGCTGGATTTTTGATGGAGAAAAATGGAAACAAAGCTTTAAAATAACAAAAAATAGTGAAAATATTCTTCAAGTTTGTGAAGATGGATTCTTTTTGAACACTGAAAATCATTGTGAAAAAAATAAAAAAACTTGCCAAGCAGGATATTTTTTAAACAAAGAAACTGATCGTTGTAATAAGATTAAAGAAGAAAATCAAGAAAAAAAATGTGAAAATGGTTATTTCTTAAATCTTGAAACGAATCGATGCAATAAAATTTTGGTAGAAAAAGCTATATTGGAATGCCGTGAAGGTTATGAGCGTAATTTAGAAACTAACAGGTGTCGAAAAATTTCAAGTGTAATAGTTTCGAAAAAAGATGTTTTATGTGCTCCAGGATATACACGAAATCCTGAAACGAATCGTTGTAGAAAAAACAGTAATGAAGTTAAAAAAGAATTAGCGCCTTGTAAAGATGGATATGAGAGAAATGAAGAGACGAACCGTTGTAAAAAAGTTGTAAAAAATAGCGGTGCTAGCGATGATGTAAAAAAAGATGAAGAAAAATCTAAGCAGGCCGAATTCACGGGTTGGTGGATTATCGCTGTTGTGATTTTAGTATTTTTAGCAATTTTATTTTTCGAATTTCGAAAAGATATTTTTGCGAAATTTTCAAAAGGTAAAAAATGAAAAAGCGGCGAATTCTAGGAATTGACCCTGGAACTGGAATTTTGGGTTTCGGCGTTGTAGATTGCCAGATTGGTAAGCCCTTAAAAATGGTGACTGGTGGTGTTATTTCAACTCCGGCTCATACACCAATTGAAATTCGGCTTGAAGAAATTTATAATGGCTTAAAAGAGATTATTGCAGAAACTAATCCAGATGAAGTTTCAATTGAAAAACTATTTTTTTCGAAAAACGTAACAACAGCTATTTCAGTAGCTCAGGCTCGTGGTGTAGCTATTTTAGTAGCTCAACAATCAAAAATTCCAATTGCAGAATATACTCCAAATCAGATTAAACAAACTTTAACAGGTTATGGTGGAGCAAATAAAAAGCAAATGCAGGAAATGGTGCGTTCGAATTTAAATTTGGCTGAAATTCCGAAGCCAGATGATGCAGCTGATGCGCTTGCTGCCGCAATTACGCATTTTTATATGACGCGTATTTAAAACTTAAAGAGTTTATGGTAAAATAAATTAATGATTGCACATATTTCTGGAAAAATTGTTGAAAAATTTGCCGGTAGCGTAATTGTGGATGTTGCTGGTGTTGGATATGAAGTTATCGTTCCCACAAATGAGTTCGAACGAGCAGTTCTAGGTGATGATATTAAATTTTACACATATCATAATATTACTGATAGAAGTCAAGAACTTTTTGGTTTTTCGAGTTTGGCGGCTAAAAAACTTTTTGAACTTTTAATTACCGTTCAAGGAATTGGTCCAAGAGCTGGAATTGCAATTATGAGTTTAGGCGAAACTGAAGATGTTCGAAATTCAATTGCTTGCGAAGATGCAAAATTTATCCAAAAAGCATCTGGAGTTGGTAAGAAATCAGCTGAGCGTGTAATTTTAGATTTAAAAGATAAAGTTGGAATGGCGATTTCGAAACCTGATGGAGTTGGTGATAGTATTATCCTGGCTTCAGATGAGGCTTTAGAGGCTCTAATTGCTCTTGGGTTCAACTTAA
>CALIMO010000100.1 GCA_938045655.1 uncultured bacterium | reverse complement strand
GATTGAAAAGGAGATTTTTGAAATTGCTGGGCGAGAATTTAATGTTGCTAGTCCATTGCAGCTTTCGAAAGTTCTTTTTGAAGATTTGGGCCTACCGACAAAAGGTATTAAAAAATCAAAAAATGGCTTTTCGACAGGGCAAAAAGAGCTTAATAAATTACGAGAATATAGCCCAATTATTGAAAAAATTGAGCAATTCCGTGAATTTTCGAAATTAAAAAGTACCTATGTTGATGCTTTGCCAAAATTAGCAGATGAAAAGAATCGGATTCATAGCAATTTTGCGCAAGATGTAACAACAACGGGGCGGCTTTCTTCAAGTAATCCTAATTTGCAAAATATACCGATTCGTTCCGAGCTTGGGCGGCGTATTCGTGAGGGCTTTGTGGCGAAAAAAGGAAATTTACTAGTTTCAGCAGATTATTCGCAGTTTGAATTGAGATTGGCGGCAGTTTTGGCAAACGACAAGCCTTTGATTGAGACTTTTGAGAAAGATTTAGATATTCACGCAAAGACTGCGAGCGAGGTTTTTGGCGTTCCGATTGATGAGGTTTCGAAAGAGCAACGACGCGTTGCTAAAATTATCAATTTTAGCGTGCTTTATGGCGTTGGGGCTCATAATCTTTCTGGCACGATTGGAGTTGGTTTTTATGAGGCGAAAAAATATATTGAAGAGTATTTTAAGGCGCACAAACCGATTCGTGAGCTTATGGATAATACATTGAAAAAAGCTCAGGATGAAGGTTTTGTAGAGACATTTTTTGGGCGAAGGCGACCAATGCCAGATATAAAATCGAGTAATTTTATGATTCGCGAGATGGCAAAGCGAGCAGCTCAAAATATGCCAATTCAAGGCACTGAGGCAGATTTAATGAAGCGAGCGATGTTGGCTGTTGATGAAAAAATTGTAAAAGCTGGGCTTGGTGAACAAATTTTGCAAATTCATGATTCAATTTTGGTGGAAGTTCCAGCTGAAAATACTGAAAATGTGGCAGAAATTTTAAAGCGAGAAATGGAGAACATAGCTCCAGAATTAAATGTTAAATTAAAGGTTGAAGTTTCTATTGGCAAAGATTGGTTGAATATGTAATAATATATATTGTAAAATATATTTTTGCGGTGCAGTCTTGATTTTTAAAACGCTTTTGTTTATAATTATTTTAGGAAATATTTTTAAGGTGGAGGGACTTAGATAATGAAACATAAAATATTATTTGGTGTAGTTTTAGCTATTGCTGTTTTGAGCGCAGGGCTAAACTTAGTGCAAGTAATTAAAAATAAAAATGATATTGCTGCAATGAAAAACCCTGTTGGTTCGGTTTGTGGGGACGATATTATTAATAAATATAACAACATTAAAGGCAAAAAAGAAGAATACGCTAAAAACGCGAAAGCTTTAGGCGATGAGATTTCGAAAAAGGCAGGAAACGAGAAAGATTCCAACTGTGTTATAATGCGGCTTTTTATTGGAACGGA
>CALIMO010000099.1 GCA_938045655.1 uncultured bacterium | reverse complement strand
ATGTCTAATAAAACTGCGAAGAAAAAAAATGTAATGGTAGAAGAAAACAAAGTTGATAAACTTTTGACTACTGTTTTTGGTGACCCGCAAAAGAAAGTTTTGCGCCGATTGCAACGAAAAGTTGATGAAATCAATAATCTAAGCGAAAAATACAAAAAAATGAGTGATGAAAAGCTCAAAGAAGCTTTTAAAAAACTCAAAAAAAGCCTTTCGAAAAAAGATTTAGATGATATTTTACCAGATGTTTTTGCGCTTGTGCGTGAAGCTTCAACTCGTGTGCTTGGAATGCGACACTTTGATGTTCAGTTGATTGGTGGAATGGTTTTGCATGAAGGAAAAGTTGCAGAAATGAAAACTGGTGAAGGTAAAACTTTAGTGGCAACTTTGCCAGTTTCTTTGAACGCGATGGAAGGAAAAGGCGTTCATGTTGTAACTGTGAACGATTATCTTGCTCAGCGCGATGCGTCTTGGATGGGAAATCTATATGATTTTCTTGGCCTTTCGGTTGGTGTAATTATTAATGAGGCAAGCTTTATTTTTGATCCAGAATATGACAACGAAGAGCATGAAGACGAAAATATGCGAAAGCTTCGCCCGGCAACTCGAAAAGAGGCTTATGCTGCGGATATTACATATGGAACAAATAATGAATTTGGTTTCGATTATTTGCGTGACAACATGGTGAATGAAGTTGAACTTTTGCGCCAGCGTGAGCTTAACTTTGCGATTGTCGATGAGGTTGATTCTATCTTAATTGATGAAGCCCGAACTCCGTTAATTATCTCTGCTCCCGCGGCTGAAAACCCAGAAAGCTATATTCAGTTTGCACAAGTTATCTCGCAGCTTTCGAAAGAAGACTATGAAGTTGATGAAAAACGCCGAAGTGTAGCTTTGACTGAATCCGGAATTGATAAAATCGAAAAACTTCTCAACATGAAGAATCTTTACACACCAGAACATTCGCGTGCAGTTTACCATGTTGAGCAAGCTTTGCGTGCTGAAACTCTCTTCAAACGCGACAAAGACTATGTTGTAACAAATGATGGCGAGGTGATTATTGTTGATGAACACACTGGTCGTTTAATGAACGGTCGTCGATATAATGAAGGTTTACACCAAGCTATTGAAGCTAAAGAAAAAGTACCGGTTCTTCAAGAATCAATGACTTTAGCAACAATTTCGTTCCAGAATTTCTTCCGCCTTTATAATAAGCTTTCTGGTATGACTGGAACTGCTTTCACCGAGGCCGAAGAATTTCAGCAAATTTATTCTTTAGAAGTTGTGCAAATCCCTTCAAATAAACCAGTTATCCGTGATGATAAAGAAGACTTAATTTTTAAAACTGAAAAGGCAAAACTTAAAGCCGTTGCGGAAGCAATTAAAGAATATCATGCACAAGGTCGCCCAGTTTTGGTTGGTTCAGGTTCAATTGAAAAGAACGAGCAAATTGCGAAATATCTTGATCAAGAAGGAATTAAATATAACCTTTTGAACGCTAAAAATAATGAGCATGAGGCTTTAATTGTTGCTAAGGCTGGCGAAAAAGGCGCAATTACTCTCGCAACGAATATTGCTGGTCGTGGAACCGATATTAAGCTTGGTAAAGGTGTGAAAGAATTGGGTGGACTAGTTGTGATCGGTTCAGAGCGTCATGAATCTCGCCGAATCGATAATCAGTTCCGTGGTCGTGGTGGCCGTCAGGGCGACCCTGGTGAAACGCAATTTTATGTTTCAACTGAAGATGATTTGATGCGAATTTTCCAAGGTGAACGAATCGCAATGTTGATGGATAGACTTGGTGTACCAGAAGATATGCCAATTCAGCACAAATCTGTTTCAAAAACTCTTGAAAACGCTCAAAAACGTGTTGAAGGCTTTAATTTTGATACGCGTAAAAATGTTGTTCAATATGACAACGTAATTAACCGTCACCGAAAAGTCGTCTACACAATGCGCCGAAAAATTCTTGAAGGCGAAGATATTACAGATGAAATTAAGGCTTTATTTATTTCTAAAGCAGAAGAACTAGCTGAACTTCCTTCAAAAAATAACGAAAAATTTGTTTCGAATTTTACTGAAATATTCCCAATTGAAGAAGAGAAAGTTGAAGCACTTGGTCGAATTTCGAACGATAAAAAACGTATCAAATTAGCAAAACATATTGCCGAAGAACTTTACCAAGATAAAGAACATGAAATTGGTAAAGAAGCGTTCCAAAAAGTTGAACGTGAAGTTTATATGCAAATTCTTGATACGCTTTGGATGAATCATCTTGAAAATATGAATTTCTTGCGTGAGGGAATTCATTGGCGAAGTGTTGGTCAGCGTGATCCATTGGTTGAATATCGTGCTGAATCGCAAAAATTATTTGATGGTTTGCAAAATACTTTGCGCGATGAAACGATTCGAATTCTAACTCGAATTACACCGAATGATGCTGCCGTTCGCCAAGAAGAAGATCATGATACCGAGCTTACTCGCCTTGCTGAAAATTCAGTTGAGAAAGGTGTTAATGAAGTTCAATCTAGTGAAAAAAACCGAGATGAAGACTTTTCGAAAGCTAAAAAAGCATCTTCAAAAAATAGTGAAAATGCCAAGAAAAATAACGCACGTAAAGCCAAAAAAGCTCAACGTCAAAACAAGAAGAAGGGTCGTAAATAAATGCGGCACACCGTTGAAGAAGTACGTCTGAAAAATGGTGTACGTGGCCTTCTTGTAAATGTTCCAGATGCAACGGTGATGAGTTTTCAATTTCAGTTTCGTGCTGGTTCGCGTTATACGAAAAGTCCAAAAATTTATGAAACCGCTCATATTATGGAACATATGGCTTTTGGTGCAAATGCAAAATTTGCCAGCGAGCATGAATTTGAAGCTGAATTCACTAAAAATGGTGCCTATCACAACGCTTCCACTTCAGATATGAGTATGAACTATGTGGCGGATTGTGCTGATTTTGAGTGGGATAGGATTTTCGAACTTCAACTCCTATCGATTAGCCAGCCTAAATTTAACGAATTTGAGTTCAAAGCTGAAAAGGGGAACGTTCGAAATGAGCTTACAGGCTATTTGAACAATAATGCGCGTCTTCTTTGGCCGAAAATTCAGCAGGAATTTGGTGAAAAAGTTCTAACTTATGAAGAGCGGCTTAAAACGATTGATAATATTACACTTGAAGATATTTGCGAGCATCATAAACGCACACACACAACCGATAATCTGCGTTTTGTGATTGCTGGAAAAATCACACCAACTCGCAAAAATAAAATTTTTGAAGGCTTTGAGAATTTACCACTTGAAAGAGGTGAACGTTTCGAAATCATTACTGATGAAATAAAAAAACCAAAAGAGCCAATTTTTATTCATCGCCCAGATTTAAAAAATATAAGTTTTGGTATTTCGCTTTTGCTTCCACGAAAACTTACAACATCTGAAATGGATGCAATGCACGCTTTGAACCACATTTTAACTGGCACAATGCACG
>CALIMO010000098.1 GCA_938045655.1 uncultured bacterium | reverse complement strand
AAAAAAGCTGAACGATAATTTATCTAGAAAAATCTCACGACTAAATGTGAGATTTTTTATTTTACTATTCTACCCGCCAATCAATTGGAGTTTCGCCATTTTGTTCTAAAAATTTGTTCGCTTTCGAAAAAGGCTTTGAACCAAAAAATCCATGCCTCGCTGAAAATGGCGAAGGATGCGCACTCTCAATTTTAAGATGTTTCGAATTAGTTATTCGGGCACCAACTTTTTGTGCGTGCGCTCCCCACAAAATAAAAACTAACGGCTTTTTGAAATCATTTAAAAAGTCTAAAACGTGTTCTGAAAATTCCATCCAACCAAAATTTGCGTGGCTTGCCGGCTTACCTTTTTCAACGCTAAAAGAGGTATTTAGTAGTAAAACACCTTGTTCCGCCCAAGATTCTAAAAAACCATCGCTGGCTGGCTCAATTCCTAGATCACTTTGAAGTTCTTTATAAATATTTTGTAAACTTGGCGGAATTTTAACGCCTTTTTTAACCGAAAAGCTCATTCCGTGCGCTTGCCCTTCTCCATGATAAGGATCTTGGCCAATAATCACAACCTTAGTTTTTTCAAGCGGGCATTTTTTAAAACAAGAAAAAATCTCTTCTCTTGCGGGAAAAATCTCTTTCGAAGCACGTTCACGTTCAACTTTTTGCCACAACTTTTTAAAATATGGCTTGGTGGCTTCATTTTTAATAAATTCACGCCAAGAGGTTATTTTCATATCAAAATCTTATCATAACCGCAATCAAATTTCAATACTTCAAATTTATGCAAATTTCTGGTATAATATTTTATATGCCAAAAATTGACCTAAATCTTGAGAAACTTAAAACTGAGCGCGAAGAAATTCAGGCTTTTTTGAGCGAGCCAAACGCTTATTCTTCGCCTGATTTTTCTGCTAAAAATAAGCGATTCACCGAACTTGAAAAAATTATTGAAAAAGGTGAAATGCGCGAAAATCTTGAAAAAAATATCGAAGAAGCGCGCGAACTTGCTAGTTTTGAAACTGGCGAACTTGCAGAACTTGCTAAAATGGAAATTGCCGAAAGCGAAGAAAAACTTGCCAATCTTGAGCAAGATCTTTTCGAAATGCTTCTTACTAAAGATCCGAACGACGAAAAAAACGTGATTGTTGAAATTCGTGCAGGAGCGGGTGGCGATGAAGCTTCACTTTTTGCGAGCGAACTTTACCGCATGTATTTGCGATATTGTGAGCAAAATGGCTTGAAAACCGATCTTTTGAGCGAATCTGCCAACGATGCTGGTGGCTATAAAGAAGTTGTTTTTGGTGTAAAAGGCGATGCTCCTTACTCGAAATTAAAATTCGAAAGTGGTGTTCATCGAGTTCAGCGCATTCCCGCTACCGAATCTCAGGGGCGAATCCACACTTCAACCGTAACAGTGGCAGTTTTGCCTGAGGCCGAAGAAGCTGATATTGAAATCAATCCGAATGATTTACGAATTGATGTCTATCGTTCGGGTGGTCATGGTGGCCAAAGCGTGAATACAACCGATTCCGCCGTGCGAATCACTCATATCCCAACTGGTATGGTGGTTACAAACCAAGATGAAAAATCACAAATTAAGAACAAGGAAAAAGCCCTTGGAATTTTGCGTGCGCGCCTACTTCAAGCTAAAATTGATGAAGAAAACGCCAAGCTTACCGCCGAACGCCGCAGCCTAATTGGTTCTGGCG
>CALIMO010000097.1 GCA_938045655.1 uncultured bacterium | reverse complement strand
TTGGTCGGATTGGGGTCTTTGCGCTGGGTGTAGTGCACAAGGTTTTGGATTTGTGCGCCCAAGCGTTTTTGCAATTGAACCACAATTTTTTGCAAGTATGCTTCTTGCGCCAATTTTAATTTTAATAAGTAGAATTTTTAATAAAAAAGCTACAAAAAAAGAAAAAATAGCAGTTTGGATTATGCTTTTTGCTTTGTATTTAACACTTTCACGGGGGGCAATTTTTGCACTTTTATTGGCAGTTTTAGTTTTGAATTTCGTAAACCAAAAACTTTCGAAAAAAGTAATTTTACAAAATTTTTTAATTTCTGGCTGGTTTATTGTTTCGAGTTTTTTGGGTGGAATGATTTTTCACGCAATTTTTACCGAGCTAAACCCGCGAGTGAGTGATGGTTTTTATGATTCGATTTCGAAAAGTGTAAACCAAATAAGTTTAGGAAAGATTAAATTGCCGAAAATTGAAAAAACGGGGAATTATGAAATCAATGAGCCGGAAATTGAGAGCAATAACTTAAATTCGAAAGAGCCAACAGAAAAATATGTGGAAAAACCTAAAAAAGCAATGTTTGATGGTTATGTTGAAAAATCCACAAATGAACGCACGAAAATGTCAGATTTGGCGATAGAAACTTGGCTTTCGAACCATTTTGTTGCATTCTTTGGAGTTGGTTCTGGAGCTTCTGGAACAGCAATTTTGAATTCAACTCACCAGATAGCTAACAGTTCAGAAATTGTTCAGAATGAATTTTTGTCGATCTTATTAGAATTGGGTATTTTTGGTTTGATTATTTGGGGGTTAATAATATTCGGAATTTTTCTAAAATCTAGAGAAAGGAAGTATATTTGGGCAATTTTAACTGCGTTTTTAGTTCAATGGTTTTTCTTTTCAGGACTACCGAATGCACTACATATTTATTTGATTTTAGCAGTATCATTTGCTATAATTGAAAGAGCTTATGAAAAAAAATCAGCAATCAATAGATGGGTTCACACCAAGGCGGCGGGTCGATTCTTTAAGTCGTGATAATAGTTATGAAAAATTAGCTAAAAAACCAGTTTCAAACAATCAGGTTCAACCAAGAATAGCGGAAATTGAGCATTCGAAAAAAGCTAAAAATCGAGAAGAAAATTTAAATGAAGATATTGAATCTGCTTTACAAAATTTGGAGATTGAAGAAGTTCAGGAAAATGAGCGGAAAGAACGAATAGCATCAAAAAAACAACGAAAACTTCTTCGAAAACTCGAAAAAAAGAATCTGAAGCGCGAGAAAAAAGGTAAAGAAGCTCTTTCTTTAGAGCAATTTAAGCGACGTCGAATTTTGGGGCGAATTTTTGCTATTATCTTATTGATTTTAATTATCGTTGGCGGATATTTTGCATATAGAGCGTATAAAGATTTGTATAAATTGACGAATGGTAATGTTTTCGGAGCAGTTTTTGGAGAAAAAAAGAAGTTGAAGGCTGATTCTAATGGTCGTACAAATATCTTGCTTTTTGGAACTTCGCCAAAAGGTTGGGACGGTGAAAATTTGACCGATTCTGTGATGGTTGTGTCTGTTAATCAAGAAACTAAGAAAATTTATACCATCTCGTTACCGCGAGACCTTTGGGTTAAACACACTTGTCGAAGCTGGCTTGGAACGACTGCCGGAAAACTTAACGAAACCTATGGCTGTAGTTATTATGATGCTAAAAATAGTGGCTCAAGCGAAGAGGAATCAGAGAAAGCTGGTCAAGATGCTTTAGCTAAAAAAGCAAAAGAAATTTTAGGTTTAGATATTCAATATATTGTTCATGGTAATTGGAAAGTTCTAATCGATGCTATTAATTCTGTTGGCGGAATTGATGTGAAAGTTGAAGCTTATGATGGATCGAACCGAGTTTATGATGTAGCTACAAAAATTAACTATAAGAGTGGTGAAACTTATCATATGGATGGCGAAACGGCATTGGCGTTTTCGCGCGCTCGAGGTTCAGAGGGTGGAGTTGGTCTGAGTGGAAGCAATTTTGACCGTGAACGAAATCAGCAGAAGATTTTAAAAGCGGCGTTTTCTAAGATAAACGAACAAAAAACTAACCCAATAACTTTGCTTTCGCTAGCTTCATCTTTGGGCGAAA
>CALIMO010000096.1 GCA_938045655.1 uncultured bacterium | reverse complement strand
GATAATCTTTTTGAAGGCTTTCAAGTAAAGCGTTTTTATTTAAATTTGACAAAATCCGTTCACTCGGATTTATATTTAAATATTCTTCAACCGATTTTTCATATTTACTTAAATTTTGGCTTTTTGACTCATTTGAAACTACTGAAACCTTAGAAATAAACTGAAATAAAAATATAGAAATTAAACTTATAAAAATAGCTAAAATCACGAAAAAAGCACCTAGCTTTCTTCAGCGAATAACTAATTTTTGATTTTCTGAACGCTCAGAATGCTCTTTTTGATGCCGTGAAATTGTTTTTCCACGCCGGAAATCGCCCTTCTCTCTTGAGCGTTCTTCTAGAATCTTTTCGCGCATTTCGCGTCGAGTTAAGTTTTTTTCTTCTTTCATCTAACTATAATTATACCATAAGCTCAATATTTTTTATAGCTTTGCGGCTTCAAAAATCATTTCTGCAACATCTTTGGCGGCATTCGGCTTAGCAAATTTGCTAAATTCTTTGCCAAGCTTAAGCATTTCTTCTGGATTTTTTAGAGTTCTCAAAATTTCGTCTGAAAGAATTTCTGGATTTTTTTCAATTTCATCATCTGAAACAATCTTAACAGCATTAGACTTTTGATAAACCTGCGCATTTTTTAATTGATGTCCACCCGTTAATCTTGCGTTTGGAACAAGAATTGTTGGTTTGTGAAGCGTGGCAAGCTCAAGGTTGGAAGTTGCACCAGCCCGAGCAACAACCAAATCTGCAGCAGCTAAAAACTTCCACATATCTTTTGATACAAAACTTAACAAGCAAAAATCCTTCGAAAATCCCTCAGTTTTTCTCTTAAGTTCATCAAATTGAGACACGCCAGAGATTAGAACAATTTGAGCAGATTTTGAAAGTTCCCTACCCTTCGAAACTATCACATTATTAAGTCGAGCCGCGCCAAGACCGCCACCAGTAACTAAAACAAGAGGCTTATTTTTTGAAAACCCGAGCTCAACCTTAAAATTATCTCGTTCTTCTTTGCTATATTTTTTAAAATTTTCAAGTACTGGAATTCCAACGTATTTTGAAATTTCTTTTGGATAGTTATAAAATTCGAGCGGTGCACCTGTTG
>CALIMO010000095.1 GCA_938045655.1 uncultured bacterium | reverse complement strand
TGGTCGGTTTTAAGTTTAAATATTTTGTAAAAATTTATCAATAGCAGTTTTGTCTCGCTTAATCAAATCAACTTGCCCGGCGATTTCTCTCTCACCCATCTCGATCACTCTAGTTAAACTTGGGTCATTTTTTAGGGGCTCAAAAAACTCTTTAAATTCTTGGAGCTGTTTCTCGGTTCGCAAAATCGCACCTGAATATCGCGGAAAATCATTATAACTTTTATCGCCATCAAATTTTTCCTCAATTAATTTCCAATTTTCACGCAACCATTTCCATGCTAGCTCTCGAGTCTTCAAATTTCGAAGTAAATGAACATACCAGCTTAAGATATCCTGCGTTCGAATTATATCATCTTCAAGCATTTTTTCAAGGAGTAATTCACCAGTTCGAATATTTTTAGTTGAAGTTAAAGCCACCATAATATCATCTCGATAATCAACATTTGGAGTATTCTTATAACTTTCGAGCATTTTTTGCACTAATTCTGGAGATTCTTCAAAGCGAATCTTTGCAGTTAAAATTAAACTTCGAATTTCCGAATCAATATCCTCCATATTCTGCGAATTTTTAAAAATATCTAGAGCGCCCGAGATCGCTTTTTCATTTTCAGCATAAATCATGTGTGCCAAAATTGAGCTACGTTTTTGCGTGTCTTCTTCGTCTTCGCCAGTTTTTTTAACAAATCCAAGTTTTTCAAATTCATTTTGAGCTAAATTACCAACAAATTTTTTCATTTTTTTCGAACTTTCAGAATCTTCATCAATAAAAATTTTCAATTCGCCAATTAAAAGACTAATCATATCCCAAACCGTTAAAGAAGTTTCTTTATCATAACTCTGTAAAGTTCGCAGCAACTCAACACTTGGAATTTCACCACCACGTGAAAGCAAAGAACGCTCCTGAAGAATTTGAAGGCGAGAAATCGTGTCTAAATCACCGTTTCTAACCTTTTCAAGCAAATTTTCGAAAAGGTTTTTGCTATAATTTGTAATAAAATGAGCAACGTTCCCTTGATTTAGCTGAACAAAATCTGAACTTTTCTTACAGGTTAAGTATTTCGAATCCATAATCTCAGGCAAATTATTTTGATTTGAGCCAAGTAGAATCGGCCAAATTCGCCCACTATCTTTACCTTCGCCAATAAAAAATTGCTTTTGTGATAATTTTAATTCTTCACCATCTTCTTCGGCCAAAACACTCGGATAGCCACTTTTAAAAAGCCAAGGATTCATAAAATCTGCGACATTTTTACCAGAAGCTTCGCTCAAACAATCCCATAAATTCTCGCCAATTGTATTTTGATATTTAAACTTATCAAAATACATTTGCA
>CALIMO010000094.1 GCA_938045655.1 uncultured bacterium | reverse complement strand
AAATTAGACGGCTTAGCAAAGGTTCTACAAAATGAAACAATTCTACCAGAATTAATGCGGAAAACTGGATTTTAAAACAATAATTTGTTAAAATTATAAATAATTATGTTAATTTTAGCTTCAAAATTACTAAACACACCAATTATGGGGCTACAAACCGGCTCACAACTTGCCCTAACCGGCAATGCGATTATTAATCCTGAAAATTTACAAATTTTAGCTTACCAATTAAAAGCTAATTCTTTTTCGAACGAAGAAATGTTAATCCGAATTGCCGATATTCGTGAGCTTTCAAGAATTGGTTTTATTATCGACTCTGGTGAAGATTTTATTCTTCCAACAGATGTAATTAAAATTAAAGAAATAATCGACCTTAATTTTAATATCTTAAATCTTAAAGTTGAAGATGAAAAAGGTTCAAAAATTGGTAAAATAATTGATTACACTTTAAGTTTAGCTGATTTTTCAGTTCAGCAATTAATCGTAAAACGACCATTTTTAAAATCGTTAAACGATCCAACTTTAACAATTCACCGATCTAAAATTGTTGCGATAAGTGATAATGTTATCACAATTCGCCACGAAAAAGAAGAATCCCCACAAAAACGAGCAGAAAAAACTGAGAATTTTGTGCCGAATTATATAAATCCTTTTCGAGATTAAAATTATTCTTTCGAAATCGCCTTTTTAATTTCATCAAAAGAAAAACCCTGTCGAGCCAAATAGGCAATTAACTTTTGTTCATCTGTATACCTTTTAGCTTTTTTAGCAATTATTTTTTGAATCTCATCATCATCATTTCGATTTGATTCGCTTAAAACCTGTTCAATAATATCTGAAGAAACACCTTTCGAAAATAATTCAGATTTTAGTTTTTTAATTGAGCTACCTTTTCTCTGATTACGATTTTCAACCCAGAATTTAGCAAACTTTTCATCATCAATATATTTTTTTTCAATCAATCGGCTCAAAACTTGTTCAACTGAAATTTTCGAAACTCCTTTTTTTTCATAAAATTCACCCGTTTTACGATTTTTAAGCTTACGATTCAAAGTTTTTTTCCATAAATAATCGCTAATTTCCTTTTTAGAATGTGGCCTCATTAAGCAATAATTTAAAGCTAAAGCATAAAGCTTACCAAATTCACTCTGCTGTTCAAGATTTTCGATTTCAGTTTTTATAAATTTAGACCCAACTTTAATATTTAATTGAGTTAATTGAAAAATATCTAGCGAAAAACGATATTTTCCATTCACAAAAATATTTACCCGATTTTGATTTTTAACTGCTTGTTTTATATCTGTGATTATAAAAAAACCATCCTTAAAAGTAGCTTCTTGAGAGCTCTTTTTTATCTTTTTATACTCAAAATCACTATGATCAAAAATCTCTAATGCCATAAAAATTAAAATCAAATTAGCCCAAATTTATCGGGCTAATTATTTTATTCTTCAGTTTTTTCTTCATTTTGAACTTCTTCAACAAATTCTTCACCACGAATTTTTGCTCGAACTTTAGCATCAATTTCCGCCATTACATCTGGATTTTCAAGCAGATATCGTTTAGCGTTTTCACGACCTTGACCAATATTCTGATCGTTATATTTATAGAATGCACCAGATTTTCCTAAAATTTCATGTTCGACCGCTAAATCTATAATATCTCCAGTTTTCGAAATTCCCTCGTTATACATAATGTCAAATTCGGCAACTCGGAACGGTGCTGCAATCTTGTTTTTCACAATTTTAACCTTTGTACGGTTTCCAATTACATCATCACCACTTTTAATTTGAGCTGTTCGGCGAATATCAGCACGAACTGAAGCATAGAATTTAAGCGCGTTACCACCAGTTGTGGTTTCAGGATTTCCAAACATCACACCAATTTTCATTCGAATTTGGTTGATAAAAATTACCGTAGCTTTTGATTTATTAATAATTCCAGTAAGTTTTCGAAGCGCTTGTGACATTAAACGAGCTTGAAGCCCCATATGTGCATCACCCATATCTCCATCAATTTTAGCCTGCGGAACAAGAGCTGCAACTGAGTCGACTACAATCAAATCAACTGCATTAGAACGCACCAAAGTTTCAGTAATTTCAAGTGCTTGTTCGCCATTATCAGGTTGCGCGACAAGCAAGTTTTCAGTATCAACGCCAAGTTTGCGGGCATAAGCTGGATCAAGCGCATGCTCAGCATCAATAAACGCCGCTGTTCCACCTTGTTTTTGAATTTCAGCAATTGCATGGAGCGTTAAAGTAGTTTTTCCTGAACTTTCTGGTCCATAAATTTCAATAATTCGCCCCTTAGGGTAGCCACCGCCAAGCGCAATATCTAGACTTAAACATCCTGAAGGCAAAAGTTCAACATCTACTTTATGATTTTCACCAAGTTTCATAATTGAACCATCGCCGAATTGTTTCGAAATTTGTGCAATCGCTAAATCTAGCGCTTGTTTTTTACCATCTTCAGCCATTCCTGTATCTGTTTTTTTTGCTTTAGCCATAAAATTTTCTCCTTAAAATAATATCTTTATTTTAACATTTTTTAGCAAAATGTTCAAGGTTATTTTTTGAAAAAGAAAAAGGCTCAAAGTGAACCTTAAAAATAATTAAAAAACTATCGCACCCTTCTGTTTTGCTAATTCTTTGCGTTCCTCTTTTATAATTTCAGTTTGGATTGCAGCTAATGTTTTATTAGTAAGAGTACCAAATCTTGGGTCTAATTGTATAAAGTTAACGCAAACTGTAT
>CALIMO010000093.1 GCA_938045655.1 uncultured bacterium | reverse complement strand
AATTCTTCATCATCTAAAGCGTCTGCAATGTCGTTATAATATCGCTTCACTGAATCGGTTGATTGATTTTCTGCGTAATCTCTAATTAATCGAGATAATTCTTTAAACATAACTAAATTATACTATAAAATGGACTGATTGTAAAATTATTATATAAAATATTATAGTTATTTGTGCTATAAATTAAACTTGCCAACTAACAATCGAAGGAGTAATCTCTATTCTCTATTTAATTATGACTAAAATAGAATTGCTTTTATGAAAGTAAATTTGTTATTTTTCAATTTCGAAAATCTTAAGTCGTGATTTTATACCAGTCTTTAGAGAGATTCGGCTTTTCGAAACGCCGAATTCTTCTGCCAAAAGTTTAATTACTGCCAGATTTGCCTTGCCTTCAATTGCTGGCTCACGAATAAAAATCTCAAAAAACTCACCGCTTTCGTCTTGTGATTTTTTAATGAGATTCCCTTTTTTCGAATTTGGCTTAATTTTGCAACGAATCTTCATTTTGCTTAGTTTCGAAATCTTTTGCTCGCTCTTTACCGTAATATTTTGTTAAAAATTGGCGTTTATATTCAAAAAAAGTGCCATTTTCAAGACTTTCACGGATTTTATCAACCGTATTAATTACGAAAAATTCATTATGAATTGAAGCAAGTGTGCTGGCAAGAATTTCGTCCGCACGGAAAAGATGGTTTATATAAGCTTTTGTGAAATTTTGGCAAGTGTAACAATTACAATCGCTATCAATCGGTGTGAAGTCTTCTTTAAACTTGGTGTTTTTAATATTAATTCGCCCAGAATAAGTAAAAATTGCACCGTTTCGAGCTTGACGAGTTGGCGCCACACAGTCAAATGTGTCAATACCAAATTCCACGCCTAAAAAGAGATCGGCCGGCTGTGCACCCATTCCTAACAGATGTCGTGGCTTTTCTTCTGGCAAGGTTGTGTTCACCCAAGTTAGAACTTCAGGGATTTCTTCTGGCTGAAAAATTCCACCAATCCCAAAGCCATCAAAGTTTTTCGACCCCAAA
>CALIMO010000092.1 GCA_938045655.1 uncultured bacterium | reverse complement strand
TTTTTTATACACAGCTCAACAAGAAAAAGCTATCAATAAACTTGATAAAATAAATTCAGGAACAATCCTTTTGCACGGAATTACGGGCTCCGGAAAAACTTCAATTTATATTAACCAAGCAAAAAAAACTTTGCAAAATCAAAAATCGGTAATAATTTTAGTACCAGAAATCGCCTTAACTTCACAGTTAGTTTCTAATTTTGAAAAGCATTTTGAAAATATTAAGATTATTCATTCACATCAAACCGAATCAGAACGCCACAAAACTTGGTTAAAAATTTTGCACGACGAAAACCCGCAAATTATTATTGGGGCTCGCTCTGCACTTTTTGCGCCAGTTCGAAATTTAGGTTTAATTGTAATTGATGAATGTCATGAGCCAAGTTTTAAACAAGATCAAACACCAAAATATTCCGCATTACGAGCGAGCAGTTTTTTGGCTTCAAAATTTAATTTTAAAGCAATTTTCGGTTCAGCGACGCCGCTTGTTGAAGATTATTTTCTAGCAGAAATTTCAGCAAAAAACGGTGGAAACGAAATTATTACACTAACTGAACTTGCTAAAAAAGAAGCCAAACCGCCAAAAATTGAGCTAATAGATTTAACTAAAAAAGATTCAAAATCACACCGATTCTTTTCAAAAAAAATGCTTGCCGAAATGGAACAAACTTTAAATGAAAATAAACAAGTTTTAATTTATCACAACCGCCGTGGTTCAGCGAGCGTAACACTTTGTCATAATTGCGGTTGGACGGCACTTTGCCCGAATTGTCTCATCCCGCTCACTTTGCATACAGATAAATTTCAACTAGTTTGCCATATTTGTGGGCACAAAGAAAGGCCGCCAACTTCTTGCCCAGATTGCGGAGAACCAGAAATTATTCATAAAGGTATTGGCACAAAAGCAATCGAAGAAGAGATTCGCAAGCTTTTTCCAAACAAAAAAATTGCACGGTTTGATGCTGACAGTGACAAAAATGAAACTGTCGAAAAGCTTTATCATCAAATTCGAAACGGTGAAATTGATATTATTATTGGCACGCAAGTTATTGCTAAGGGTTTGGATTTACCAAATTTAAAAACCGTCTGCGTCGTTCAGGCAGACGCTGGTTTGGCTTTGCCAGACTTCACTTCAAGCGAGCGAAATTTTCAGCTTATTTCACAAGTTATCGGGCGAGTTGGGCGACATTCAAATGAGTCGAATGTAATTATTCAAACTTACCAACCTGAAGCCTCATCAATTCAATTTGGTTTAAAACAAGATTACGCCGGCTTTTATGATTTAGAAATTAAAAATCGCCAAAAACAGAATTATCCGCCATTTGTTTATTTATTAAAACTAACTTGCGTTTATAAAACTGAAATTTTAGCCGTGCGAAATTCACAAAAAGAAGCGCAAGAAATTCGAAAAAAGTTTTCGAAAGATATTCAAATTTTTGGTCCAACGCCAGCCTTTTATGAACGAATTGGCGAAACTTATCGCTGGCAAATTGTTATAAAAAGTAAAAAACGCGCACCGCTTTTGGAGATTGCGCGCGAATTTCAAGGCAAGCCACAATGGCGAGTTGATTTAGACCCGCCAGGATTGATTTAACCATCTTTTTTCGAAGTGTTAAAAATATAATTATTTAGATAATATAAAATAGCTTTTCTCGCTTCATCTTTTGTAATTTTGCCAGATTTTACCTTTTCGATGTCTTCAAACATGAAGCCAGTTAGCTCGCTAAATTCCACCACGCTTGGCGAGAATTCGTTATTAGAGCTAGAGAATCCTCGGCCCTCAGAAATCATTCGCCCGCAATAATCTTTCGCAAGATATTCTATACCTTCGTAATCATCCGTTTCGAAAAATATCAAGGCAAGATAGGTTAGCGCGATAAATAATTCCCTGTCATTTTTTGGTTCTATTAGATCTAAAAAATCTGTAATTTCTTTTATGGGATGACTCCTTATACTTTAAAGAGCAAAGATTAATCCATCTCCGCCAAAATAATCCAACCGTCAGAAGATAGAGTTCCGATATCACCACTATTAGTTTTTATATATATTTTAAACTCTTTGCCATATTCCGATATTTTTTTCGGGTAAAATGTTTTTTATTTCATTATCGCTAAAATAATCAGCAATGATTAAAGAATATTTTTCAAAAAATATATACTTTGATCGAGCATATCTCTGTCAAAATACCTATCTATCACAGGACCTAACTCTATGTCAAACTCCTTTTTTATATTTGTGGTTATTTCGTCCATATTTACCTCCTATTAAAACAACCAAAAATTCACTAATCAAAACTTCTGCTCCTAATTTTAGTATATATATGTATGTTGTCAAGAGTTTTTTAGAAAATGTCTAGATTTATCGTTTCTTTTCGCTGGTTGAAACGAATTATAACTTTTGACTTTTCAAAATATTCGCTCTTTACTTTTTTCGAAAAATCTTCACGCAAAAAATCTGAAATTTTATCCAAAATCCGCTCATCGAAATCACGTAAAACATCGCGGTACGAATAAGTTCCAATTGAAAAATATCCCGTTCGAGAATTCTTAAAATCCCGATTTTTAAAGTGATAAAAACCAAAGCTAAAACCAATGAATCGCGAAAGATTTTCAAGCAAAAAATCGCGGGTTTTAGCATTTTCAGATTCAACCGAAATTCGCAAAATATCGCGCCGATTTCTCGGCTTCGAAAAATATTGCGAAGAAAATGCACTCGTTTCGTGAGGTTTAAATCTTAAAATTGGCTTTTCGAAAAAATATTTAGAAGCATGAATTTCATTCAACATTTTGCGAATTTTACTCAAGTCAAAATCATCATCAAATCGCCAAGATTGCTCTTCTGCAAAAATTTGATTAGCGTATTTTTCAATTTCCCAATCTTCAATCTGCAAGTTTTGATTCATAAATTTTTCAAATTCTGAATATATATTTTCATTTTTCGACTTTAAAGATATTTCAGTAATCCCGCTATTATGCCAAGTGAAGCCTAATACCGAATAGTCCTCAAAATAAACCCATTCTCCTCCATGCATTCTTTGCCAGAATTCATCCACGATAATGTGTTCATATAAATGCAGAACTTCCCAATATTTATAAGATTTATATATATTCAAAATTAACCTTTCTCTTTAAAATAAAAACGAGTTATATAGCTCGTTAACCTTGAGACTACTTTCTTCGAATATTAGATTTTACCATAATAAAACCTAGAAATCAATGATTTTGTAGCTTTTTTAACCTAAAAATGGTATAATAAAAAATAATGAAAAAAGAAGATATCATAACCTTACCTAACCAAAATTTGCGCAAAAAATGCGAACGTGTGCATGTTATTACAGATGAAGTTCGCCAAATTGTGCAAGATATGATTAACGCCAGCCTTGATTGGGAAAATGCCCACCCGCATGAAATTTCAGCCGCAATTGCCGCACCACAAATTAACAAACTCTACAAAATCATTATTGTTCGAAGTGATTTGGATGATAAAAATAATAAAGAATTTACCGCTTTAATCAACCCAGAAATTACAAAATTCGAAGGAAAAACCGTCGAAGATTTTGAAGGTTGCCTTTCAATTAAAGGAATTTATGGCAAAGTTCCGCGAGCTTCAAAAATTCGCGTTAAAGCGCTTGATATTTATGGAAATGAAGTTCGAATTAAGGCTGAAGATTTTCTTGCCCGCGTTCTTCAGCATGAAATCGACCACACAAACGGTATTCTCTTTATCGACCATATTCGCGACAAAAAAGACGCGTTTTATCGTTTAGATGAAGATGGTGAATTGCAACCACTAAACTACGAGAAAGATATTAAACATAACTCTGATTTATGGGAGGATTTATAGGTGAAAAATCCTATAATTTTCTTTGGTACGGAAGATTTTTCGGCCGTTTCACTCCAAAAACTTATTGATGAAGGTTTCGAAGTTGCTGGAATTATTACTAAACCAGATTCCAAAAAAGGTCGCGGCCAAAAACTTCAATCACCAAAAGTTAAGAAAATTGGCGAAAAGTTTAAAATCCCCATTCTTCAACCGCAAAAAATGAATGAAATTATCGAATTTGTGCAGAATTTTAAAAATCCAGTAGGTGTTTTAGTTTCGTTTGGGCGAATTGTTCCGCAAGAAATCATTGATTTGTTCACGCCCGCAATAGTAAATGTTCACCCTTCACTTTTGCCAAAATACCGCGGGCCAAGCCCAATTGAAAGCGCAATTTTAAATGGTGATACAAAAACTGGCGTTTCGCTAATGAAACTCTCAAAAGAAATGGACGCTGGCGATGTTTATTCGCAAGAAGAAATTAAACTTTCGAAAACAGAAACTGCCAGTGAGCTTTATAAAATTTGCGGTAAGATTGGCGCTGAAATGTTGGTACGAGATTTACCAAAGATTATCTCTGGTGAGCTAAAAGGTGAAAAACAAGATAGTTCACAAGCTGAATATTGCCAACTCCTTAAAAAAAGTGATTCAATTCTAAATCCAGAAAATCAAACCGCAAAACAAGCAGAACAACAAATTCGAGCTTTCGAAATCTTTCCAAAAAGTAAGATTCAAATTGATGACTATTTAGTAGTTATTAAAACTGCGAAAGTGGTAAACTCTAACCCAAAAAAATCACCTTTAACGCTTGAATTTGCGGATGGAGAGTTTCTAGAAATAAAAACGCTTCTTACGCCGAACGGCAAAGAAACAACTGCGCAGAGCTTTATAAACGGCTATTTGAAATAATTTTACAAAGAAAAAACCGTGTTTAGTTGCACGGTTTTTTGAATTCTAGCTAAAAATTTTATCAATATTAGCTTTAAGTTCGTCTTGCATTTCCTTCATTACGATTGTTGTAATTTGATTAAAATCTGGACGGTTGATTTCAAGCCATTTCATTGAAGCAAATTCCGCAATTGTTTGGCGATTTTCTTGCCCACCATTTTGTTGAGTGAGTGCTATAAACGCACGGTCGTTTCGAAAATCTGGCACATTGATCATTAGCCAATTATCTACAAATCCTGGAGCGTCGTCGATAATTTTTTCAAACTCTTCAAGCTTTTCATTCGAAAATCCATCTGTTATGCGCTCGCCAACACGAGTTTCAAGTTCTTCCTGAACATGTTGTTTAAAAACTGCCGCTTCTTGCGGAGACATTCGTTCAATGCCAATTCCTTCAAAAAATTTGTCGTCTAATTGAAACATTCTCTTTTCCTTGTTTAATTATTTCTATTTTAGCACAAGCAAAATATTTTTTCAAATTATTTTATTATGTTATCTAGTCTTTAAGTTTACGAGCAACAACTTCACGAGTAAAGAATTCAAGTTTGTCGCCAACTTCAAGCTGGATTTTCTTTTTAGTTTTCAACGAAAGACCGCACATTTCACCTTCAATAACATCTTTCGCTTCTTGTTGCTGGCGCTGAACATGCGAAACTTCAACTTCAGCAATTTGTTCTTTCTTTCGAATTACACGAGCGAGCAATCCAGCGTAAACACGGCCTGATTTAACTTCTCCACCAGCAATAATTTCTTCTTTCATTGTGCGGAAAACACCTTTAACTTCAAGCGATCCAATTTCAGTTTCAACAACTTCTGGCGCAAGAAGTTTTTCCATTTCAGAGCGAGCGTCATCAAGAAGCTCATAGATAACTTTATAAATTCGAACTTCAACGCGGTCACGAGTAGCGATTTTTTTGATTGCGGGCGGAAGTTCAACGTTAAATCCATAAATAATTGTTTTTTCGCCAGCAGCAGCTAAATGAATATCGTTCTCAGTAATATTTCCAATTCCACTACTTACAACATTTAGGTTAACTTCACCACCAGTTTCAATCAAACGCAGACTGTCCGAGACAGATGTAAGCGAACCTTGAACATCGGCCTTAATTACGATATTGAAATCTTCAGCATCATGTTTCTGGTTCATCATTTTTAATAAATCCGCACCAGTAACGTTGGCGGTTGCAGCATTTTGAGCAGCTTCAATTTTAGCCTTTTGAGCAAGATTTCGGGCTTCTTTCTCATTCTTCACTACTTTAAAAACATCGCCAAATTGTGGTAGTTCTTTGAAGCCAGTTACAGTTACGGGAGTTGAAGGACCTGCAGATTTAAGAGCTTCCCCTTTGTAGTCTTGAAGGGTTCGAACTTTTGCGTAAGTTGTTCCAGCAACCAAAAATCCACCTTGTTTTAATTCTCCATGTTCAACAAGAAGAGAAACAACCGAACCTTTCCCAACCTCCATATGCGACTCAATCACCAAGCCTTCAGCAGGAATATCAACATCAGCGCGCAGCTCCTCTAAATCAGCAGTTAAAATAACCATATCAAGAAGGTCATCTATCCCGTCACCATTTTTTGCTGAGATTGGCACCATAGTAACATCACCGCCCCATTCTTCTGGCATCAAGCCACGTTCAGAAAGCTCTGCCATTACGCGATCTTTATTTGCAGTGTCTTTATCCATTTTATTGATCGCAACAACAATTTTTGCGTTAGCATTTTGAGCAAACCTAATTGCTTCAACAGTTTGAGGTTTAACGCCGTCATCTGCCGCAACAACAATAATCACAACGTCAGTTAAAGTGGCTCCGTGTTGGCGGAGTGCCGCAAAAGCCTCATGCCCTGGCGTATCAAGAAGTGTAATTTTTCGGCCTTTTCTTTCAGTTTGATAGGCTGAAATATGCTGAGTAATTCCGCCAGCCTCGCCAGAAACAGTTTTTGTACCGAGAATCGTATCAAGAAGTGTAGTTTTTCCGTGATCAACATGCCCCATCACCGCCACAATTGGTGGCCGAGGTTTTGCATTTTCAGAAACTTCATGCATTTTTTGCAATCGAGAAGTTACAACATCGGCTTTTGCTTTTTTCTTAAGTTCAACATCTTTTAAACCAAGTTCTTCAACCACAATCACGGCAGTTTCGAAATCAATTCGTTGATTAATAGTTGCAACAATTCCATTCTTAAAAAGCTCACCAATCAAAGTTGTAACAGGGAGATTTAAAGCTCCAGCTAACTCATCAACAGTAATTGAATCTGTGATATTTACGATTTTCTTCTGACTCATACAACCTCCTCTGGTTTTTTATTTTTCTTAAGCTGAAGTTCGGAAACCGATTTCAAAACCGATTTCCGACTATTCAGCGCAAGAATAATTTTGAATTATTTTGCAAGGCTAAGAGAGATTTTTCGATTCTCTTTATCGATATCAATAACTACAAATTCTTTACGCTCATTTAGAGTAAAGATATTTTCTGGGTTGATATCGTTTCCTTTGCCAAGTTCTGAAACATGAACAAGAGCTTCAATTGCTGGGCTGATTTTTACGAAAGCACCAAATGGCGTAATGCGCGTTACAGTCCCTTCAACGCTTGAACCTTTTTTAAATTTCTCAACTTCTGAAAGCCAAGGGTCTTCAGTTAGCTGTTTCATTGAAAGGCTTAGGCGATCTTTATCGATTGCGATAATTTTTGCCTTAATTGTATCACCGATTTTTACATAATCTTTTGGATTATTTACGCGTTCCCAAGAGATTTCAGAAATGTGGACCAAACCTTCAATTCCTTCAATATTTACAAAAACGCCAAAATCTACAACGCCAGTCGCAACACCTTCAACTTCATCTCCAATTTTCAAGCTATCAAATCGTTCATTTAAACCGTCTTTGATAGCTTCTTTTTCACTAAAGATAAGTTTATTAGTTTTGCGGTCTGCATCAAGAATTCGAACATTAATTGGCTTATCAATAAGCGCATTCAATCGGCTCAAAATCTCATCTTTGTCGCTTGCACCAACGCGTGGGTAGTGTTCTGCTGAAAGTTGAGAAACAGGCAAGAATCCGCGAATTCCTTCATATTCAACTAGCAAACCACCTCGGTTAGCATCAAATGGAATAATTTCGATAATTTCGCCATTTTCCATTTTTTCGATAACTTCTTCCCAACCGCGATCTTTTGCAGCTTTTCGAAGAGAAAGCAACGACATTCCGTTGTCCATTTCAATATCAACAACACTTGCTGTTACTGTTTCACCTTCAACAAGGTTTTTTGAATGACCAGCTTCTCGGCGAGGAACAAATCCAACACCTTTCGCTCCTAAGTCAATTAGAATCTCGTGTTTGCGAACTGAAAGAATTGTTCCCTCAACAGTTTCGCCTTGATTTAGTTGGTTTGCGCTCTCTGGAGCAGACGCCAACAATTCGTCCATTGTTATTTTTTTGGCTGTTGCCATTAGTCTTTAAGACTCCTTCCTTAATTGTATTTCTTTGAACATAGCTAAAATTAACCTGCCCAATAGATTGCTACCATTTTAACATTTTGAGCTAAAAAAATCAAGCGTTTTAAAAGGTTGAATTTTTATTTTTTTCATCGTAAAATAGAGTTATGATTATTGCAATTGATACGGGTGGAACAAAAACTTTATTGGCGGGATTTTCGAAAGAAGGCAAACTTTTAAAATCTTTCGAATTTCAAACGCCAAAATCTCAGCAAAAATATCTTGAAATTATTGAAAAAGTTATTAAAAAAGAATTTTCGAAACAACTAAAAGACGGTGAAATCCAAGCAATTTCTTGTGCCGAACCTGGAATTATTGAAAACGGCATAATTTTGTGGGCAAAAAATTTACGCTGGCAGAATTTTAATATAAAAGCCGAACTTTCAAAAATCTTTCCAAATATTAAAATTTTAGTTGAAAACGATGCCAATCTTGCTGGACTTTTCGAAAGTAAAAAGTTCAAAAATAAAGCTCAAAATATTCTTTATGTTACACTTTCAACGGGAATTGGTTCAGGCATAATAACAGATGGAAAAATCAACCAAGGTCTAAAAAATAGCGAAATTGGACGAATCCCAATTGAATTTGATGGCCGAGTGCGAGAATGGGAAGAATTTGCGAGTGCGCGGGCAATTTTCAATGTTTATGGTAAATATGCTAGTGAGATTTCAAAACCACGACAATGGCAAAATATTGCCGATAGAATTTCGCGCGGATTTTTAGTGATAATTCCAATAATTCAGCCAGAGGTAATTATTGTTGGTGGTAGCCTTGGTGAAAATTTTAAAAAATTCGATCTTTTTCTAGAACAAATTGTTCGCGAAAACCTGCCCGAAGGAATTTCTTGCCCGAAAATTGTTCAAGCTCAAAAACCGCGCGAAGCAGTTATTTATGGCTGTTTTGAATCTGCAAAAGAGGCGTTGAATTTTTAATGAATTTGGAATTTGTTGAAAAATTACGCAAAGACTTTCCTCAATTCAATTTCGAAGAAAGCGACGATTTCTATTGGTCAAAGAAAGAAAATACAATTTTTTTCGAACCAGAATCTTCAAATTTTCATCTATTAATTTTGCATGAATTAGCTCACGCACTACTTGGTCACGAAGATTTTTGGCTTGATATTGAACTCCTTAAGATGGAGTCTGAAGCTTGGGAGCTCGTTCGAAATAACCTTGTAAGTCAATATGGGTTTTGTTTTAGTTCAAATTTAGCTGAGAGCAAGCTTGACACTTACCGAGATTGGCTACATAAAAGAAGCCTCTGCCCAAAATGCAAACTAAATGGTTTTCAACAAAAAGATTTAACGTATAAATGCCCCGCTTGCGGAACTATCTGGCAAAATAACGATTCTCGTTTTAAAAGTTTGCGGCGAAAAATAAAATAAAATCACGCAATATTTCGAAAGCGTGATTTTATTTTTATACCCTTTTAAGCTACACGAACTTCAATTTTCGATTCTTCAGACTCTTCAGTCATTGGAATCTTTGTTGTGGCTGGGCCACGACGGCTAATTCGACCGCCCTTTTGCCCTGCGATTTTTGCAAGTTCACGGTTTGCAGCGAATCCACCAGTTGTTCCATTTTTACCGCCTTTTTGCCCAATTCGTGAATAAAAATCTTTTCCATATTTTGCTTTATTAGTTGCAGCTGCCTTTGCGCCGCCCGCCTTTGTTCCGGCCATTTAATCTCCTTTGTTTTATTAAAATCTAATCTATTTTTGATTATGTTTTAATTATAGCACAACTTATGCTTTTTGTCAATATTTACATAAGAGCTTTTTTATTTTATTATAATATTTTTTGTATTTCTAATCTGTTTATGTTATAATTTTCTTATGTTTTTTCGAATAAATAATAAGTTCTACCGTAAGTTACCTAAGCAAATTTGTGTATTTTTCTTACCAAAATCAATAAAAACTAAAACACAAAATAAGGCGATTCTAGAGCTCCAAAAGCAACTTTCGAATACTTTACCAAATTTTACTAAAAACGAGCTAGAAGAGTATAAAAATAGTATTATAAATGTAAAATTCTGGCACGGAACTGGAGGATTTGAGTATAGTCCCAGCGGAAATATCACACCAATTTTTGACAATATTTTAAAAAATGGATTAAAAACCCAACAAGATGACTACTTAATTATTTATTCTAAAAAATTAAGTATGAAATCAATATCACTAGTGAATAAAAGAATTATTGCTAGATGTTATGCGGATAATCATAATTTTAAGAATCCTAAAACTTTTCGTTTTGGTGATAGTATTTTTTGGAT
>CALIMO010000091.1 GCA_938045655.1 uncultured bacterium | reverse complement strand
CATTCTAGTGGTCTAAATAAAGATTACACCTTCGAAAATTTCATTGTTGGTGGCTCAAATGAATTAGCATATTTTGTTAGCCAAAATGTAGCAGAGAATCCTGGTAAAAAATATAATCCACTTTATTTTTATGGTGATTCAGGGCTTGGTAAAACACACTTAATGCAAGCGATCGGAAACGCAATTGAAGAAAAGCATCCAGAAATGACTGTTCTTTATATTACAATCGAAAATTTTTATCGTGATTTTCTGGAAAATGTGCGTTCGAAAAAGCAAGGCTATGCTGATAAATATCGAAATGTTGATGTTTTAATTGTTGATGATATTCAGTTTATTTATGGAAAAGATAAAACTCAAGAGGAATTTTTTCACACCTTTAATGAGCTTCATCGCGTAAATAAGCAGATAATTCTTTCAAGTGATCGTGCACCCTCTAGCATTCCAACTTTAACAGATAGGCTAAAAAGTCGTTTCGAAAGTGGAATGATGGTTGATATTCAGCTACCAGATTTCGAAACTCGCCAAAGTATCGTTGAAGCTCGCGCTGAACACGAAAAAGTTAAGCTCGAACCAGAAGTTTCAGAATTTATCGCTGAAAATTATCGCACGAATATTCGAGAAATCATTGGAGCAGTTACTCAACTGATTGCAATGGCAGAACTTCGAAACATCAAGCCAAGTCTCGAACTTGCACAAGGTTTGATTCAAAATAGCCGGCCGACAAGGCCAAATCACTTAAATTCAAAAAAAATTATTGATAAAACCGCTAAGTATTTTGGAGTTTCGAAAGAAGATATTTTAAGTAAGTCTCGGCAAAAAGATATTAATCACGCCCGCCAAACAGCCTGCTATTTAATGAAGTACGAGCTAAAAATGAGCTTCCCACAAATCGGTAAAGAATTTTCACGAGATCATTCGACCATTATGAATGGAGTTTCAAAAATTGAAAAAAGTATTAAATTAGATGCCGAAATTCGTTCACAAATTGAAGGATTACGAGATTTAATTTATGAATAGAGCTATAAAGGCTCTATTTTTATATCTGTTAATTTGACAATTATTTTGGTTTAGTTTATAAAAAGCGAACAGTTATTTTTTGTTCGCTTTTGACTTTTTAAAATTATATTTTATTTATTTGCTATAAAAATACATATTCCTCCATCCACTCATCTTGCAAAATATTATTTTTATTTCTTTATTATATTTGACATTATTTATATAATATTTTAATAAAATGTTGAAAGCTTGTGGAAAAATAGCTAATTTGTTGAGTGAAAGTTATTTAAATCTTGCCGAAAAAATCACCAAAGTTTTACACAGGTTGGTTGTGTATATTTTCGAAAGCTTAAAATTATGGAAAAGTTGTTATTTTTCCACAAAGTTTTTCAGAAAGTTTTACTTTGATTTTCCACACAAAAAATGGTATAATTTTAAGTAGTGAAAGCTTGGTTTTCCACAGTTTCCACAATACCTATTATTATAATTACCACTTTTTAAGAAAAAGGATTTAAATTTTTATGGAACTGATTGTTAAGAAAGATGATTTATCTAAAGCACTCAATAATATCTCAGGAATTGCAAGTAGCAAAACTAGCTTGCCAAGTTCTGAATATATTCTTTTTCAAACAGACGGTTCAAGACTTTTAGTTGCTGCTACAAATTTAGAAATTGCAATTTTGCAAAAAATTAGCGCAAGAATTGAAAAAACAGGTTCTATTTTAATGCCAGAAAAACTAACAAAAAGTTTTATTGATAGTTTACCTTCAAATAGCGAAGTTTCTTTTAAAGTTAACGGTGGAAATATTTCAATAGAAAGTGGAAATTATAAATCAAAAATTAACGGTAGTTTAGCTGAAGAATTTCCAGAGATACCAACTGTTGATGAACCTACTGCAAGATTCTTTATTGG
>CALIMO010000090.1 GCA_938045655.1 uncultured bacterium | reverse complement strand
ATAGTAATAGAGATAAAATAATAAAATTTGAAGAAAAAAATAAGTAAAAATCTTTAGCAAAAAAGACATTCGCCCGAATGTCTTTTTATTTTTTCTATTTCTCGTTGGATTTTCTTGCTTTAATTGCCTCTGTATTTTTAATCGGCTCTAAATCACCCCTTTGGCGAAGTTGTGAACGAAGTTTAATCCTTGCGTGCGAAGTTTTCACTAATTCCAGCCAATCAATTTTTGGCTCAGAATTTTTTCGCGTCAAAACCTCAACAACATCACCTTTTTCAAGCGGCTTATCGAAAGCGTGAATTTTCTCATTAACCCGAAAAGCATAAGCATGTTTACCAATATCGCTATGTACCATATAGGCAAAATCAAGTGGTAATGCGCCTTCTGGTAGATTATAAATATCACCCTTCGGTGAATAAACAAAAATTCTATCACCAAAAATATCAATCTGAAGCTGCTCTGGGTCAATTTCCTCACCATCTCTTAAGCGTTGAGCCACATCTTGGAGTTGAACAATCCATTGTAATTCGTTCGAAAGCCCGCCATTGCCCTTAACTTCACTCCGCTTTTTCGAAGTAACTCCAGAAATGTAATCTTTACTCGATTTCTGCTCATGATAATGGAAACTCGCCGCCAAACCGCGCTCGGCAAATTCATGCATATCGCGAGTTCGAATTTGAAATTCCGCAATCAGTTTCGAAGGAGTAATTACTGTTGTATGGAGTGATTGATAGCCATTTGGCTTTGGCATTGAAATATAATCCTTAATTCGCTCAATCATTGGTTTATAAATCGAATGCAAAATCCCCAAAACACGATAACAATCATCTTTAGAATTTACAATAATCCGCAAAGCCATCAAATCATAAACTCGATCAATATCACCTTTTGTCTTTTTTAATTTTTTATGAAGCGAATAAACACTCTTTACGCGGCCAGAAATTTCAAAGTCTAAACCAGCCTTTTTCAATTCCTGCTCAACCTCTTCTCGAACTTTTCCTAGTTTTCGTGTGCTTTTACCAAGGCGCTTTCGAATTTCATTTTCAAGCCGTTTATATTCTTTCGGGTTTAAATACAAAAAAGCTTGCTCTTCCATCTGCATTCGAACTCGCCCCATTCCTAAACGATCAGCAATTCTTGCGAAAACGTCCAAAGTTTCACGGGCGATTTTTTTCTGTTTTTCAGGCGACATATATTGCAAAGTTTGAACATTATGCAATCTATCAGCCAACTTAATAATCACCACTCGCACATCCTGCCCAACAGCAATCAATAATTTCGAAAGGTTGTCTTTAGTTTGAGGTAGATAGGTTTCAAGATCACCCATTCCAGCACGTGCTTTACCAACTTTAGTTACACCGTCAACCAAAAACGCAATATCATCATCAAAATTTTCAGCAATTTCATCAAGGGGAGTTTCAGTATCTTCAACAACATCATGCAAAACACCAGCAATAACCGTGTCGATGTCCATTCCCCATTCAACCAAAAAACTCGCAACTTTCAAAGGGTGCGTTATATATTCTTCACCAGATTTTCGCATTTGACCTTTATGTTTTTCGGTAGCAAATTCAATCGCTTTTTCTAGTCTTTTTATATCTTCCGCCGAATAAAACGGTTTTGCAATTCTCAAGAGTTCTGCCTTTTCCATATATTAATTATACACTTTTTTTGATAAAAATAAAGCTTTTCCATTTTTTAGCAGAATTTCACTAAATAAAAACTGAGTTTTTTCACTCAGTTTCCAATTTATTTATAACTATTTTTCATTCCAGCGAGCGATTGATTCAGCAATAACTTCTTTTGCTTCTTCTATGTCGCCAAATTTCTCAACTTTTGTTGTACCAGCTTTTTTCAAATCTTTGTAGTGATTAAAGTGAAATTCAATCTGTTTAATAAGTTGCTCTGGTAAATCAGCCAAAGTTTTATAAGCATTTCCAGTGTCACGGTCATCAGCAGGTACGGCAATAATTTTGTCGTCAACTTCTCCATCATCAACGAATTTCATTACACCCAAAATTCGTGCTTCTAGAAAAATTCCAGTTGTAAGTGGGTCATTTGTGATAAGTAGAACATCAAGTTCATCACCATCCTCATCCAAAGTTTGCGGAATAAAACCATAATTAGTTGGCTTCGCAAAAGCTTTTGGTTCCACGCGATCAAGTTGCATTACAGCTAAATCGCGGTTCCATTCAATTTTGTGAGTCGAGCCAGTTGGGATTTCAACCACAACGTTAATAATTCCATTTTTATAATCACCAGGAGTTAAAATTTTATTAAAATCTGCCATATTTTCCTTTCTTTTATTCTTTAATTTTAGCAAAAAAACTTTAAAAGTTCAACTGCTAATCACGATTAGCAAGCTTAACTAAACTATCTTCTACCGTTTTTTGAGTTCGATGGCGAGTTTGAGCTTTAGTTTTAGCTTTCGAATTATGCTTAATATTTTTTGATTTTTTAGAAGATTCTTTCGATTTTTTTTCACTTGTTATATTTTTTAAAACTGGTGCTCGCCCTTTACTTTTTTGAGTATCAACTTTCGAAACCTTAACACCAGCAGGACGCGCAAACATCATCTTTCCTGCAGCAGTTTGAAGTGAACGAATAAACTCAACTTCGCTAATCGTGCCAATTAATCCTTCACCATTTTCAACTACAACCATCGTACCATCTGGTAAATGACCAATTCCTTGTTTTTTCTCATTACCTTTTTGAGTAATTTCAAGCATAATTTTTTCGCCTGGTAAATAATCTGCACGAACTGACTGAACTAACTCATTAATATTTAAAACTTCGATTCCCTCAACTTTCGCAACTTTATTCAAGTTGTAATCTGCCGTTAAGATATCAGCATTCATTTTTTTGGCTAGAGAAATCAAACGATTATCCACTCCTTCTGCCGCAGAATTTCCATCCGCTAAAATGCTTACAGTTATTTTTTCTTCATTTTGAAGAGCCGAAATAATATCCAAGCCATATCTTGCACGAACTCGTTTTTCGTCATCGCCGCCATCCGCCAAAATTTGAAGCTCGCCAACTACACTCCGCGGAATCAAAATATCAAAATTAATAAATCCAGTTCTTGCTACTGCTAAAAATCGGCCATCAATTAAAATTGATGTGTCAACTAGTACTTGTTTTTTTGTTTTCGAAATCAACGGTTTATCATTTTTCGAATCAAACCAAATTCCACAAACAATAAATAAAATTAAAAATAGTAAAAATGTTTCCATACTTTCCTTTATTGTAAATATTTAATTAAAGCTTCTCGCAAATCACGAACAGATGTCACAATGCTATCTTTCGAAGAATTTTTTGGAGCAAGAACATTGTTAAATCCAAGCTTC
>CALIMO010000089.1 GCA_938045655.1 uncultured bacterium | reverse complement strand
CCACTAGAAACTGAGCCAATTTCTTTGAAGTTGTTTAAATTTGTTTCAAAAACTGTTCCTGTATAATAATCAAGACCACGAACAATTAGCATATCGAGTTTGAAATACTTTTCTTCAACGCCCATCATTTTTAACAGTTTAGAAACTTCGGAAAGCTCCTTAATTCCTTTTTCGAATTGTTGATTTTTAATTTTTTGAGAAAGATTTTTTAACTCAGATATAACATCTTCAGCTGAACCTGAGATTTTAATAAAATCAGAAATTATTTGAGATTTTTCCCCTAAATTTAAATCGGTAAGTTGCTCTGAAAATTCCTCAGCTGAAATCTTCTCAGTACGATCAATCAAAGCCATAATTTCAGCTGATTTTTCAGTTAAATCAAACCCCTCAATTAAACCACTCGTGATATTTCGGTTATTAATTCGAAGAGTAAAATCACCAAAATTTAGCTCTCGAAAAATATTATAAATTACTGCAATAACTTCGGCATCATAAGAAATGCTCAATTCATCTCGCCCAATCACATCAATATCACATTGATAAAATTCACGAAAACGACCTCGCTGCGCTCTTTCACCGCGATAGACTTTGCCAATTTGTAAGCGTTTAAAAGGAAATTGCAACTGGCCAAAATTCTCGGCAACAAATCTTGCAGTTGGTACAGTTAAATCAAACCGTAAACTTAAATCATTATCACCCTTCGAAAAACGATAGATCTGCTTCTCAGTCTCACCACCAGCTTTTGCAAGAAGAGTTTCCGTTCGCTCAATCACTGGTGTATCAATTGGTGTAAATCCGAATTTTTCATAATTCTTTTGAATAATTGCCATAATTCGATTAAACTCGAGCTGTTCCTCTGGCAATAGCTCCATCATCCCAGGCAATGGTTTTGTATTAATTTTCATAATTCCTCAAATTCATTTTAATTGACTACTAGCTAAATGATACCATAAAATAGCGTTTTTTTCAAATTTCGAAAAGGCCATTTTGCAGTTTTTACACTAAAATGGTAAAATATAGAAATGGATTACCAACAAAGAATTCCCCTTGCCGAAAAAATGAGACCAAAAAAGCTTGATGAAGTTATTGGCCAATCTCACCTTATTGGTAAAAATGGAATTTTACGAAAAATAATCGAAAACAAAGAACCTATCAGCTTAATATTTTGGGGGCCAGCTGGAACTGGTAAAACGACTCTTTCAAGAATTTTAGCAAATGAAGTCAATGCAGACTTTATTGAAATTTCAGCCGTCACTAGTGGTAAAAAAGATATTGAAAAAGTTATCGAACATGCTCGCCAAAACTGGAACCTCGGGATGCGAACAATTCTTTTCGTTGATGAAATTCACCGTTTCAACAAATCACAGCAAGATGCTTTTTTGCCACATATTGAAAGTGGATTGATAAATTTGATTGGCGCAACAACCGAGAATCCAGGATTCGAAATTATCACACCGCTACTTTCAAGAAGTCGAGTTCTATCACTCAAGCCTTTAGATACTGAGGAGATTTCGAAAATCATTAAAAATGCACTTGAAAAAGTTTCGCCAAAAACAAAAATAGAGCCAGAAGCACTCAAACTTCTCGCTAAAATAAGCAGTGGCGATGCTCGAAATGCGCTTGGAAATCTCGAGCTAATTTTAAATTTCGAAAAAAATAACATTACACCGGAAGTTATTAAAAATTCAATCGAAAATTCAACATTAATTTATGATAAAAATGGCGATTCTCATTATGATGCAATCTCGGCTTTTATCAAAAGCATGAGAGCCAGTGACGTTGATGCCACTGGATACTATCTAGCTAAAATGTTAAATGCCGGCGAGGATCCAAAATATATCGCCCGCCGAATGATTATTTTTGCGAGTGAGGATATTGGGCTAGCTGGAAATGGCGCTCTTAGTTTGGCAAATTCTGCTTTTGATGCGGTTGAAAAAATAGGAATGCCAGAAGCTAAATATAATCTATTCCATGCTGCAATTGCTTTAGCAAAATCTAAAAAATCACGTGAAGCTACTGGAATTATGTTTCAATCCTATGACTTAGTAAAGAAAGCCCCAAACGCTCCCATTCCTTTACACTTAAGGAATTCTACTTCTAAAATTACCAAGGAGCTAGGCTATAACAAGGGATACCAGTGGACGACAGGTTTCAAGCACCCAGAAGATAATCTGCCCAAAGAGGTTCGTGAGCTTATATCGCTAGACAAACAGAATAAAAAAATCTTAGGTGGTGAATGGTCTCCAGAAATTAAAGAACTAACAAAATAACACACAGATACGAAATCTCAAATCCAAAAACCTTGCCACGGTAACCATCAGCCATGCAATCTTAGGAGTTATTACAATTTTTATCGGGATTATCGATTAGTCAGTTTCTGGTAAAATATTTTCAAGCCAAAGCTTAATTTCTTCTAAAATATATTCTTCTTGTGAATTTAAATTTTGGTTATTTGCAATTTCTTGGAATTCTTTCATAAAATTGGGCATCATTTTTTGTAAATTTTTTACCCGATACTCTTCCCAAAGCTCTTTTTCTTGAGAACTTAAACTTTTCGGAAAACTCCTTGCTTTATAATGAAGAAGTAGATCTGTCAATCGTTCGTCGGCAAAATCTGGATGAAAATCAGCAAGCTCGCGATCAGTAGAATTTCGAACAGCTTCAATTTTAATATCATCACTTTTTGAAACAAAACCTTCAAAAAGTCGAGCTTCTGGAGCTGGTTTTTCTGCATTATTCTTATCTTGAAAGACTTCGCTTCGCCTTTCGAAAACAGATCTAAGGTTTTCAGCAAAGTGTGGATTCTTTCGTAAAATGTCTAAATTTTTTTGAATTTTAGCTAAATCAATCTTTAATCTTTGCTGATTTTCTTCAGTCAAAACACCCATTGGCGCAACTGCTGGACATTTATTATATTGCAAGATCTTTGCTGCAATAGGTTCGAAATCATCACTCGAACGAGTTTCGAAATCTGCCGTAATATTTTCAAGAATTTGATCCTCACTCCAATCAATAAATTTTTCTGGAGAAAACCGCAAATCCCAAACAATTACATTTTGATTTTTAGCCGGCGCAATTGGAAAAGCCACAGTAGTTTTTTCAAACTCAACTTTAAAGCGCCCAGAAGTATAAACAAATGGTTTTGGATTTTTAAGATTAACTAATTTTTGCACTTCATTTTTCGAACGAATCCTAAAGAGATAATCAAAAATCTGTGGCTGTTTTTCTTTCAAGAGTCGCGCAACGTCTATCAAACCGTCAACATCACTCATCGCATCGTGAGCATTTTCGTGCGAAATTCCATTTTCTTTAGTTAAAAGTTCAAGCTTATTAGCGGCAAATTTTTCACCAGTTTCTTCATTCATAATAAATGGCCAATTAATCCCTTCTGGCCGAAGCGCCCGAATCATTCGAACAACATCTAGCAAATCCCAACGTGATCGTCTGTCTTTCCACTGCCAATCATATGGCGGGTAGAAATTTCGCCACAAAAGATGCTGAATGTGAACATCATCAAATCGAACATTATTATATCCTACAATTACCGTATCTGGCGTGAAATACTCTTCAACGAGCATTTTCGAAAATTCCGCCTCAGTATAACCTTCTTCAACCGTTTTTTGCGGACTAATTTTTGTTACCATTAGCGCACTTGGGCTTGGCAAAACATCGTCATTCAATCTAACTAAAATATTAACAGGCTCACCAATTCGATTAAGGTTTTCATCTGTTCGCTGCCCTGCAAATTGCATAATTCGGTCATTTTGTGGACTAAATCCACTAGTCTCTAGATCATAAAAAAAGAAAGTCTTCATGGTTATATTTTACTTTAAAACTGCAAAAATTACAAACGTATTTGACTTTTTAATTAAAATATTGTAAAATACAAATGTTCATGAGGTAATATTCTCACTCATTCACCAGAGAGTGGCGCGCACGTTTATAGGAGAAAAATAAATGACAACCATAATTAATTATAAGTCAATAAAACTAAGAGATATGGTTGATAAGGGTTATATACCCTTACATGACGTAAGCTTAGCTGAAAAAGAAATCAATAGCATTGCAGAAGAATTAGTCAAATCACTTATGGATAGAGGGTATGACCCCCTTGAAATAATTGATATTTTCTCAAATATCTTCGACAAGGACCAGGTGCGTAGATTTATAGGGCTTCATATAGGCATGAAAGAATTGGAATCCTTAGAAGAATCCGAAAAAAAATCCTAAAGGCTACTCATCATACATCCAGCACGATCTTAATCGTGCTTTTTTATTATATTCTTAATCTTCCCAATTCGAGTCAACAAGCTCAAATTGATTGCCAGAGATTGAAATTATGCTTGAGTTTTCTGCACCCATTCGGCGGAGTTCATGTTCAATTCCCATTTTTCGCAAGATATCACGCAAGCGATTCACGCCGTGTATATTCATAAAATTAGTTCGGCGAGCAAATTTTTCAATTTTTTCACCATAAACTTCGAAAATATTTTCTTCTTCATTAAATTCAACCGACCAAGCCTTATTAATTTCATCTTGAGATAGAGATATCACGGCAATATCTTCATTTTCTTCCTCACTGGCATCAATTTCAGATTGTGAGTTTCTAAAATTTTCTACCTGTTTTCGAAGTGCACGAAGAACTTCCTTCAAGCCTTGATGCGCACTCGAAGAAATCGCAAAAATCTGCGAGCCATCAGCCACCTTACGAAGTTTCGAAATTTGAAAATCAATCATTTCAGCATCCATTCCCTCCGCTTTAGTTAAAGCGATAATTTCAGGTCGATCCAAAAGATCGGGTTGATATTTTTTTAATTCTTCACGAATAATTCTATATTGTTCGTCTGGGTTTTCTTCATAAATATCAATCAAATGGAGCAAAACACTTGTTCTTTCGACATGGCGCAAGAATGCATCGCCCAAACCTTTACCTTCGCTCGCACCTTCAATTAAACCTGGAATATCCGCAATTAACAGATTAAAGCCATCAATTTCTGCTACGCCAAGATTTGGAGTTAATGTAGTAAAAGCATAATTAGCAATTTCTGGTCGCGCGTTAGAAACAACACTCAAAAATGTAGATTTCCCAGCATTCGGAAATCCGACCAGCCCGACATCAGCGAGTAGTTTTAATTCTAAATCAGCTTCGAAAGTTTCACCAGCTTCACCAAGTTCAGCGACACGCGGAGTTTGCCGAACCGAAGATTTAAAGTGAGCATTGCCAAATCCACCATCGCCACCACGAGCAATAATAGCCTCTTCGCCATCAAACTTTAAGTCAGCTAAGATTTCTCCATCACGTTTAACTAAAGTTCCCACAGGAACCTTGACAATTAAATCTTCGCCAGATTTTCCAGTCTTATTCCTTTTTGAGCCATTTTCACCATTTTTAGCTTTAATTTCTGGCTTATAACGAAAATTCAAAAGCGTATTTAGATCTTTAGTTGCTCGAAAGATAACATCGCCGCCCTTTCCGCCATCACCACCATCTGGGCCACCTTTTTCGATGTAAAGCTCCCTTCGAAAACTGACCGCACCATTTCCACCGCGGCCAGCTTGAACAAAAATCTTAGCTGTATCTACAAACATACATATATAATAACACAAAAAATATAAAAAATCCAATTTTAAATGAGCGCTCAAAACAGTAACGCTCATTTAAATATTTTAGTGTATATAGTTCGAAACACTGCTTGCCGGTACTGTTCGAGTTGTTACAACATTCAGTTTTCCAGCATAATTCATATCTGAAACAGTGATTGTTCCGTCAGAGTTCACAGACTCAACAATAGCAACGTGCCCGTAGCCCCAAATGTATGAGTTTGCATAAGCATTCCACTGAGCAATTGCACCTACAGATGGATTTTGGTCAACTTTATACCCAGCAGCTCTAGCACTAACTGCCCAAGTTGAAGCATTTCCCCAGAAGCTTCCAATATCTGGACGGCGATTATATGCATACCAAGTACAGTTTCCCCAGGCATAAGCATTTCCAGCCTTAACATTGTAATTAGAAGATAGAGATACTGGTGACACATTCACAGAGCTAGAATATTTTCGAGAATTCGAAGCCGTAGAAGTTGATAAAACCTTAGATTTAGGATTATAATCTGGTCGCTCTTCTTCAGGCAAGATGCCACCAGGAATTACAATCTCAACACCTTCTTTAGGCTCTTCACCATCTTTAAGCTTATTATAAGAAATCAATCTCTCTAAATTGGCTTGGTATTTTTCTGCTACAGATTTAATACTATCGCCAGACTTAAATCGATAGATAATTCCGTCTACAGGCAGAATTCTTAGCTCCTTATTAGCTTCAACTTTATCACCCTTCAAGCCATTAACCCATTTAATAGTTTGAGCAGTGATGCCATATTTATCAGCAATCGTTTGAATAACCTCTTCTGAAGTTGTAGTGTATTTAATGATTTCACGTTTTTCAGAAGAGACCTCAAGAACTTTAGGCTTTTCAACAGAAGCGGCGGCTTGAGGTGAATCCTGAAGTATCGCAGTAGATGTTGAAAGGCTCGCCACAGAAGATGCGATTGCTAAATCAGCAGACTCAGCAAGATTTGCAACAACACCAGATTCCGTAACCTTGTCTGCTACAGAATATTTCTCATTACTATTTTGAGTATTTTCAACAGATTTTGAATTAATCTGATTGTTTAGCTCAGTCGATTTTTTAATATCTGGCTGATTACCACCAAATATAGCAACCATAACCACAATAATAAAAATAGAAGAATAAACAACAGTTGATTTTAAACTTAATATATTAATTATCTTTGAAAAAGTAGAATTAGAAACTGTATTTTTTCTATTCTGTATGATTTCAATCTTAGGAGATTTAACTCCTCGTTTTTGACTACAAATAATTTTTCTCCCGCAAACACATTACTGTGATGCACTACCTTAATAATACCCTTTCTTTTCGAAAATTAGCATAATGTCGACCTTTTTAATTAATATTATAGAGTTAAACGAATGCTATAAAGTATTTTCTGGTAGGTGCCTTAATATAAAAATACACAAAACATCATTTTTATATTAATTTACATATAAAATTCTATCAAATATTAATACAATTGTCAAGCTTAATCACAAAATTAAGCACTTTTTTGCACAATATTTTTTAATATTATCTTGATGATCTATATCTGTTCTACCGTAATAAGTCTTATCATCATCTCCACTCAAAAAGAATAAATAATTATGCTCAGCCGGAGAAGCTGTTGCCTTAAGAGCAGACAGCCCCGGTTGCAATTGGAGTAGGTGTTAAACCTTTATATTTTCGAAGATTATAAGGGCTATCTAAATTTGGAGTTCTTTCAGCCCCTGTTTTATCCGCAATATATTGATACGTTACATCTGAGCCGAGTGTCATACCAGCTTTAATTCTGTTGTAAAAAACACCTGCAACTTTTTGCTGATCTTCGAAATCACTCAAGGTTTCTTTCTGAACAATTGAAGAAAGTATGATTCCTTCATATAAACTCAAACCTTTTTGTTTGAATTTATTCTCAAGGTTTAATTCTTTAATTTTAGCTTCAAAGTCTGCAAAATATCTCC
>CALIMO010000088.1 GCA_938045655.1 uncultured bacterium | reverse complement strand
TTGCTTCGATTAATTTTGCGCGTAATTCGCTTGCGCCCGCAAATTCTCGCACATAAATTTTAAAGAAACGTTTTAACGGCTCAAAACGGCGTTTTTTGAGTTCGCGGGAATATTTTTCGAATAAATCAAGTTGAAGTTCAAGAAGATCTAAATAGTCACTTGAGGTTCTAGGGGTCTCTGGCGAATTTTTTTCAAAACAAAATGGATTTTCGAAAACGCCACGGCCGATCATAATTCCATCAATTTTTGGGAATTTTCGCCAAAGTTCCAAGCCTTGCTCGCGAGTTTTTATATCACCATTAATCTGAATTAGGGTTTCTGGCGCAATTTCATCGCGTAGCACTAAGATTTCTGGAATCAATTCGAAATGCGCTGGAACTTTACTCATTTCTTTCTTTGTTCGAAGATGAATCGTTAAAACTGAAATATCTTGCTTAAGTAAAAATTTGAGCCAATCTCGCCACTCCTCCACTTTAGAGAAACCAAGTCGCGTTTTTACTGAAATTGGCAAACCGCTGGCTTTTGCGTTTTTGATGATTTTGGCAGCAAGCTCAGGGTTTCGAATTAAATCGCTTCCGCCACCACTTTTAATTACGGCTTTATCTGGGCAACCCATATTGATATCGATCGCTTGATATCCAAGTTCTGGCAGTTTTTCGCACATAAATTTAATATCGTCTGGTCGCGAGCCCCAAATCTGAGCAATAATTGGTTGCTCATCTGGTGTGAAAGTTAGCCGCCCGCGTGTACTATGGATTCCTTTTGGGCTGGCGAAACTTGAAGAATTAGTGAATTCGGTATAAAAAATATCAGGTCGTGCCGCTTTTGAAACTACGTGCCGAAAAACTACATCAGTCACAGCTTCCATTGGTGCTAACGAGAAAAATGGTAGTCTTTTACCGTTTTGTTCGCCAGTTGATTCAATAATTTTATTCCAAAATTCACTTTTCATAGATAATAGTATAACACAAAAACCAACTTTCGAAAACTTAAAAAATATGATATAATTATTTTTATGAAAGTTAAAATTGAAATCGATACAAAAACACTAATTCGCTTTTGGTTGGTGATTTTTGGTTTTATTATTTTTGCAGGATTAATTTGGGTTGCAAAAGACGTTCTGATCATGATAATAATTGCGGCCTTTTTGGCTCTCGCTTTAAATGACCCAGTGGCAAGAATTACAAAAATTTTGCCTAGTTCAAATAAAAACCGCGTGGCGGCTACCGCAGTCGCCTATCTTACGATTGTACTAATTTTTGGCGCGTTAATTTCGCTTCTTACACCAATCATTGCTGATCAAGTAAAACATTTTTCGAAAGATTTGCCTCAAATTGTTAAAAATTATACTGGTGAGGAGTCTGGGATCCGCAGATTTATTGTTGAAAACCACCTTGAAGGAATGATCTCGCAAGCAGTTGATTCAATCACTCGATCAATTAATTCTTCAGTTTCAAAGCTAGGTGACTTCTTCTTCGGAAGTATTGCATCAATTGTCAGTTGGCTGATTTCTCTGTTTATGATTCTTGCGATGGCATTTCTAATGCTCGTTGAAGGACCAGACTTAATAGATAAAATCTTTAAAGTTTTTTATACCGATAAAACGCTCGAAAAAGATCACCGCAGGATTCTTTCGCGAATGTATGGAGCAGTTTCAGGCTATGTTTCAAGCATCGTTACAATTTGTTCAATTAGTGCAACTTGTGGTTCAATTGCGACGGCAATTTTAGCGTTAATTTTTGGATTACCAATCGCCTTAGTTCCACCAATTGCAGTTTTACTCTTTATTTTCGGAATGATTCCTATGGTTGGTGCCACAATTGCTGGGTTGCTTTCCGCCGTAATTTTAGGATTAAATGCTCCAACTGCGGGATTGTTCTTCCTAATTTATTTCTTAATTTACCAACAAGTTGAAAATAATGTAATTTCACCAATGATTCAAGCTCGAAATAATCAGCTCTCAGCACTAATAATTTTTGTAGCCCTTACAATTGGCGTTTATGCTTTTGGCCTACTTGGAGCGCTCCTTGCAATTCCTTTAGCAGCTTGCATAAAAATTCTCGTTCAAGAACAATTGAAATCTCGAAAACGCCGCACGCGTGAAGAAAACTCAGAAAAATTTGTTGAACTTCTTAAGAAAATTGGCAATTAAAAAAACAAATAATAAAATCAGCCTAAAGTTCGAAGGCTGATTTTTATTATTTATATTCCCAAAAACTCTTTTTTGGCGTATCACGTAAAATAATATTTTTCGAAAGCAATTCGTCGCGAATTTTGTCGCTTTTCGCCCAATCTTTTTCAGCACGAGCAGCATTTCTTTCGATGATCTTCTGTTTAATTTCGTCTGAGATGTCTGGCGTTGAACCAAGCAGATTTAGCCCCAAAAGATCGTCTATAAATTCTAAAAGTTCAATTAGATTTTGGTGATTTAGTTTTTCGGGGTTTGCTTTAATTATTTCACTAAAAACTTCATCAATTTTTGCTAAAGCTTTTGGCGTGTCGAGATTTTCATTAATCTCTTCAAGGATTGCATTTTTAGCAGCAAGACTTGGAATTTCCCCTTCGCTTCCTTTAATTTGCCAACGCATATTTGCAACGTTCTGCCAATTTTTGAGCCGATTCTTAGCTGCTTGCAGGCTTTCAAAATTAAAGTTACTTTCGGTTTGATATTGGCTTTGTAAAACAAACATTTTAAAATCTATTGGCGAAAATCCGCGAGATTTCAGCTCTTCAAGGTTAAAACCATTACCAAGTGATTTCGAAATTTTTCGCCCTTCACTTTTCATATGATTGCAATGCAGCCAATAATTCGAAAAAGTCTTGCCTGTGAAGGTTTCACTTTGAGCAATCTCGTCTGTGTGATGAACTGGGATATGGTCAATACCACCAGTGTGAATATCGATCGTTTCACCTAAAGTATTAATCGCAATTGCCGAGCATTCCAAATGCCAACCGGGAAAACCCATTCTTCCGCGAAATTCCCATTCCATGTCGCGTTTTTGGCCTTCTGGTGACCATTTCCAAAGTGCAAAATCGCTTAAATTTCGCTTTTCAGGGTTGAAATTTACGCGTGCGCCAGCTTTTAAATTATCTAAGTCGAGATGTGCAAAATTGGCATAACGAGGGAATTTTGCTGTATCGAAATAAATTCCATCACTGGTCTCATAAGTAAAACCTTTTTTCGAAAGTTCTTCGATAATTTTAATTTGTTCAGAAATAAAATCGGTAGCTTTCGAAAGATTCTCGGGTTTAATTAAATTGAGCTCTCGTATTCCATTTAAAAATTCTGCCGTATAAAATTCAGCAACTTCCCAAGCTGTTTTTCCTTCTCGCCTTGCGCCTTTTTCTAGTTTATCTTCGCCATCATCTTTATCGCTAACTAAATGTCCGACATCAGTAATATTCATCGTGCGAGTAACATTATAGCCGTTTAAACGCAAAGTTCGAACTAAAATATCCCAATAGATAAATGCTACCCAGTTGCCAATGTGTGGGCTGGCGTAAACTGTTGGTCCACAAGTGTAAATTTTAACATTTTTTGGGTTTATTGGGTGAAATTCTTCAAGTTTTCGATTTGGCGTATTGTAGAATTTTAGCATATTGAAACTATTATATCAGATTTAGCTTTCGAAATCAAAAAGAAAAACCCGCCGAACGGGCGAGCTTTTCGAAAGGCTTAAAATTAAGCAATTGGATTTTCAGTTTTAATACTTGGACCTTGTGAAGTTGCGATTGAAACGCTTTTTACGTAAGCACCTTTAATTGAAGATGGTTTTTGTGAAGCAAGGCTATCAAAGAATGCTTTTGCGTTTTCTTCAAGTTTCTCTGTTCCGAATGAAACTTTACCAATTGAAAGGTGAACGATCGCTTGTTTATCTACGCGGTATTCAACTTTACCAGCTTTAGCTTCAGAAACGGCTTTAGCAATATCAGCGGCAACAGTTCCGGCTTTTGGATTTGGCATTAATCCGCGTGGGCCAAGAAGTCGTGCGTATTTACCAAGTTTTGGCATGTATGCTGGAGTTGCAATAAGAACATCGAAATTCAATTCTTCTTTGTCGAGTTGTTTTAGGAACTCTTCATCACCAACAATGTTTGCGCCAGCATCTTTTGCGGTTTTGTGCTCATTTTCTGGAGCAAAAACAGCAACTTTTACATCTTTACCTGTTCCGTTTGGTAGAATAACTGTTGAACGAATATTTTGATCAGCTTGTCGTGGGTCGACACCAAGTCGAGCATGAATTTCAACCGAAGCGTCAAATTTAGCTGGGTTAGTTTCTGTTGCAAGTTTAAGAGCTTCGCTTAGGCTGTAAACAGTATCTTTTTCAACTTTTTTAGCAGCTTCTTGGTATTTTTTGCCCCGTCGTTCAATTCGTGGTCGTGTAATTGGTTTTGGGCCCTTTTTAACAACTGCTTCAGAACCATCAAGTGGAGTTGTGTCACCAGCAGCTTTTCGAGCTTCTTTTGCTTCTTTCTCAGCAACTTCCTCGGCGTGTTTTTTGCTTCGTTTTCCGCTTTTTGCGAATTTTTCTTCAGCAATTTCTTCGACAATTTCTTCTAATACTTCTGCAGTTTCAACTGCTTCAACAATTTCTTCTGCAATCTCGGCAGCTTTAGCACCTTTGATTGCTTCGTTGATTTCAGCAATTGTCATTTTTTCAGAAACTTCAAGCCCAAGAGCTTTAGCTTCTTCGATCAAGTCGGCTTTTTTCTTTGCCATTTTCTTATCCTTTCTGTGGTAATAACGGCTTGCGCCTCCCAACATTGATTATTAACCTTTTAATTATAACAATTTTTTGAGAAAAAGTCAAAACTAAATTTTATTGCTAGAAAGAGTTTTGTTTTCGTTAGAGCTCATTTTAACGTAATATGCCAATAAGCTTATAACACTAAAAATTAAACCGAAAATAATTAAACTAAAGATGGAGCTTTCGAAAATTGGTTGAGATAATCCGCCTAATATTGCTTGCCTGAAAGCGGTTAGTGAATAGTAAAGTGGCATAAATGGTGTCATGTTTTGGAAAATTTGAGGTGTTGTTGCAATTGGGAACATTCCTCCGCTACTTGCAAGCTGTAAAATCATGAAAACGATTGAAGCAAACTGACCAACTCTGCTGAAAGCAAACATTAATGCATGAACAATCAAAAGGAATGAAAATGCCGAAACATAAGAATTCAAAATAAAAGAATTTATATCCGCAGGCGAAATGTTGAATATCTCACTAAAAATAATTGTGAGAACTAAAGTTTCAGCTCCAGCAAAGCCAGCCATAATCCCTACCCTTGAAAGCCACCATTTAAACGCTGAACGATTATTTTTTGGCTTATTTTGGATCGGAAACGCAATATTAAACGAAATCGCCCCAACAAACAAACCTAATGCGATGAAATATGGAGCCATTGCTTTTCCGTATGTTGCATCTCCAGAATTATTTGAAATTTCACTTTTAACAGGTGTTGCGATATTTTTAGCAGACTCGTCTGAGAAATTGATTTTCGAAAGTTTTTCTGCGCCAGATGAAAGTTGCGAAGTCAATAGATTTGAACCATCTTGTAGTTTTGCGGCGCCGGAATTTAGTGTGCTTATTCCTGAATCTAAAGTATTAATTCCGCCCAAAAGTTGAGCTGTGCTTTCAGGGATTTTTTGTTCATTAGCGTTGAATTCGTTCATTTTTGTCGAGAAGGCTGCAGCTCCAGTTGAAAGCTGTTTTTCGCCCGCTAGAATCAAATTATGCGAATTTTGTATTTTGCGTGAATTTTGCGCTAAGCTTTGTGCGGCTGGAACAATTTTTTGCGAAAATTGCGCTTGTAAGTTTTGCGATTTTTTAGCATTTTTTTGGGCATCAGCGGTAATATTTTTTGCCGAAACCGCCAACTCGTCGGCAAGATTTTTAATATTCTGATCGTTAGTTCGTTCAGCCAAAATGTGCATTTTTGCTACTTTTTGATTTAATTCCAATAAGTGTTCACTTTGATTTTTTGCGTCAGAATTATCGCTTATTGCAGAGTTTAGTGTGCTTAAACCATTCGAAAATTCTTCACTTTTGGCTGAAAAATCTTGCAATCCTTTCTGTAAGTTTTCGCTATTTTGGCTTAAAAGATTGGTTTTGTTTGAAATTTCGGTTGCACTAAAAGCAAGTTTATTGCTTGCTTCGGCCATTTTCTGATTTGCTGAATTTAATTTTTCTGCGCCATTTTTTAGTTTTATAACTCCAGAATTTGCTGAATTCAAACCATTCTCTAAACTACCAATCCCGTTTGAGATTTGTTCTGAACCGTTCGCTGCTTTCGAAAAACCGTTTTGAACATTTGAAAGTTGAGAAAGTAAAATCTTACTGTAGTTTTCACTAATTTGCACTCGAACCTGTTCGCTCAGTTTTTGTGCGGCGTTGGTTGAAATCACTTCGCCAGATTTACTTTTCGAAACATTTGTCTTAAATGAAATATTTACTTTTTGTGGATTTTCTCCCAAAAAACTAACTGAATTTTTCGAAAAATCTTTTGGAATATATACAATCATGAAAGTGTCGCCATCGGTCAAATCTTTCTCGGCTGTTTTTAAATCCGTAAACTGCCAGTTTAAAGTTCTTGATTGCTTAAGGTTGTCACTAATTTTGTTGCCAAGTTCAATATTTTGACCATTAAAAATGACAGGTTCATCTTCGTTTACTACTGATATCTTTAGATTTTCGATTTTTGAATAAGGATCCCAGATTGATGCCAAAAAAGTTCCAGCATAGATAACAGGAATAAAACTTACTATAAATAAAGTGGCTAGAAGCACACGATTTTGCTTTATTTTTCTAAAATATTTCTTCATCTTCCTCCTAATAAAATAGTTGTATTTATCAATGATTACTCTATTGTATAAAATATTGTTGTAAAAGTCAACAATATTTGGTATACTTATTTTATGGAAGAAAAGATTCTTGATTTATTACAAAAAATTAATACAATTTATCGCTCGGCACAAAAATATGCAACACGCGAGCTTTCGAAAAATGATATTTCGGCTATTGAGGCTACAATTTTAACCAAAATTTATAATTATTCTGCTCCGCAAGATGAAATCTCTAAAGAAATTGGTGTTGATAAGGCCTATATTTCGCGAGTTTTAGTTAAAATGGAAGAGAAAAAAATAATTTTAAAGAAAAACTCACAGAAAGATAAGCGAATTCGTGAAATTGAAATTACAAAACTAGGTAAAGAAAAACTAAACATTCGGCAGCAAATTCTAGTTAAATGGTGTGAAGAAACCTTTGGTGATATTTCTTTAAAAGAACTGAATCTGCTAACCGAAGCGATTGAGATTATTTCGAATAAGGCAAATGAAAAGTAACCCTAAAATACAATAGTCTTTGTTTTAAAAACTATAATTGACTTTTTTGGT
>CALIMO010000087.1 GCA_938045655.1 uncultured bacterium | reverse complement strand
CCACAAGCTGGTTTTCAGCTTTCGAAAATTTTTATTCATTTGGTGAGATATTTATTTTAGGCTGTTCGCTTTTTTAAGTTTGACTTTCGTGTGAAATGTTTTAATTATAAAAATGTATTTTTCACCAAAAGCGAACAAAATTTTTAGCTTTCGAAAAAGATACTCAACATCATAATTATGCTTGCTTTTTTAAATAAAACGCATTAAAATAAAAATGAGGTTAGACTTCGGAAAAAGTCTAATCAGGTTTGGGCGAAAAAATTAAAAAAAAGAAAGTTTTTTCTAGCAACCAGCCAACATGTTACATTCAAAAACTATCTCTTTTCGTCACCCAAACGACGAACGAACTTTTTTGGTAAGGTTTAAGAAAACCTTACAAATGCTCCCACATTAGGCGGTCAAATTGGCCGCTTTTAAATTTTATAAATATTAAGCAAAAATAAAAAACACTCTTTTCAGAGTGCTTATTTTTTTTGCTTCTTTAAAGCTCGTTTTTTAGCTCTTTCAGCCTTCGCACGTTCAACATCTTCAATTCGCCCCTTTTCAGTAACATCAAATTTATCAAGATATTTACCGAATGCTAATCGAGTTTGCGAATATGCCGCTGCCGCTGCATTATAACATATTGAAGTTACAGGCATGTAAACCCATTGCGCGACCATCCATAAAGAACGACGTTTTTTATAACGCTCTGGGCGCGGTGGTAGCATTTTTAAGCTAATTAAGATTGTGATGAAAATCCCCACAGTCGCAACTTGTTGAAGTGTACTAATTACATTCGGCAATTGATGCACGATCACACTACGAGAAGAAGCGGCATAAACAATTAGTGGCACCCAACCGCCAAAGGCAGCCATTGGTGATTGAAAAACAGCTGTTACATGTCCATCAATTAACCGAATAAGTTTCATTAAGCCATCAACAATTGGTACATTACGGTTTTTCGAAAAGTATAAATTAGCAACATATGGTATATCACTCGCCCCATACATCCAACGACGAAGCTGAATAAACTGCGCCTTGAGCGTTTTTGGCAAAGTTTCACTCAATACAGCGTCTTGGTAAATTGGCACACGAATTGGAACCACATAATAATCGCCACCAAAATGAAAATAACTTCTCCAGAATTGATGGCCATCTTCAACAATTGTGCGAGTTGACCAAAAATCCATTTCGACTAAAGCATCAAGAGGTTGTGAGTGTGAAGCAAAATTTCGTAAAAGATGCGGCCGCATTGTTGAAACGATATTCCAGAACGAGTTGCCAGTTGCAACCACACGCATTGGAGCTGGAACATCCCAAATATTATTCAAAAATAATGAAACCGGCTGATACGAAAGTTTTTTACGGTCTTCATGAACAATAAAACTATAAGTTGCGCAAGCAAAATATTCCTTATGTGGCTTGTTGTCGCTATCAAGCGTTGTAACGAGTACGTTTTCGAAAGGAATTTTATTGTTTTCGCAATATTTTTGAAGTGCTCGCCCAGCAAAAGTGATATTTCCGCCCTTTCCAACAACTTCATTTGGTAGATTTTTTGGGTGTTTCACAATTTCAAAAGCGCCAAAGCTTTTCGAAAATTCTTTTTTAAGCCTAATTGCAGTTTTTTCAATTTCTTCACCACCCCGCTCTTCATATGCCAAGAAAATAAGTAAGTTTTTTGCATCATAATTTGAAGCCAAAACAGATTGAATAGTTGGCTGAATTACTTCATAAGGCTCATTATAAGCTGCGATAATTACCGCATTTTTCACCTTTGATGGCTTTGGAAAGCTAGCTGGATTTTTTATAATATCATTCAAATTTTGAAGGTGGTTTTTAAACTCGTATTCGTTATTTCTCTGATTTTTGAAAATATCTAAAGTTTTTTCAGCATTCTCAAGCTCATTTAGACGTTTATTCCAATCAACTTTTTGAGCTTTTTCAATCTGAAGATGACCCGTTATCATTCGATAAGCGATCCCGATAGCCTTAACGAGAAGAGTTGTAATGATCGTTAAAAGATAAAGAGAAGCCAAAAAAGGAGAAAAAGCCGAAAGTATAAACATTAAAATAATTGCGCCAAAGCTCAAAAAAGCTGGCAGAATTTCGAAAAAGCGATACTTCAAAGTTCGCTTTCCGAGTGGAATTTCAATATCAACTTCCTTGCTCATTAGTTTGGGATCTCACGAATTGAAGTGCCTATAATTATCATACCAACCAGAACAAGAATAATACTAAAAATTGCAAAGATTGCAGCTACACGCCTACCCGAAATGCTATAAATTTTTGCAATAATAATATTATGAATAAATGAAATAATTAGACCAAAAATAGCCAAAATAATACGATAAGTCCAGGAATCTTTATAAAACTCACTAGTTCCAAAAACCGTATAACGCACGTTCAAAAGATAGTCATACGATTTTGTGTTTAAAATCATAAAAATAAAGAAAATAATTCCAGAAATAAATACAGAAGCCATCAAAATTAACATTTTGCGGTCTTTTAAAATTGGTTTAAATAGGTTAGATATAGTTTTCATAAAAAAATAAATTGGAGCCGATGAGCAGGATTGAACTGATGACCTACGCGTTAC
>CALIMO010000086.1 GCA_938045655.1 uncultured bacterium | reverse complement strand
TTTTGGCTTTATTGCAGAATTGATTTTAAAATATTCAATTTTTATAATTGGTGAATTTTCAAAAATCAAAGGAGCACAGTTAGAAGTCAGCTTTGGCTTTAGCGAAATGCTAATTTGCTATTTTTGTTTAATTCTAGCAGTTATTTTGATTAATTTTAGGCTTCGAAAGGATAAAATACTCGATATTTTGAATGAATCCTGAAACGTGATATAATTATATTATTATGAATTTCGAAAAAGAAATAAATTCAACAGATGAAATGATTGCTTTCGGCGAAGATATTGGTAGGCAAATTTATGGAGGAATGGTCTTGGAGCTTGTTGGTGATGTTGGTGCTGGAAAAACTACTTTTACAAAAGGCTTAGCAAAAGGTTTGGGTATTTCCGAAACGGTTCAAAGCCCGACTTTTACGATATCACGAGTTTATGAAGGTGAGAAACTAACGCTTTCACATTATGATTTTTATAGATTGAATGATTATGGAATTATGGAAATGGAGCTTGCTGAAAATTTAAGTAATCCAAAAAATGTAACAGTGGTTGAATGGGCTGGTAATCTAGCTGAAATTTTACCAAAAAAACATTTGAAGCTGGTTTTTGAAAGTTTAAATGAAAATCAAAGAAAAGTTAAAGTGAGAGAAGTGTAATGATTCTATTTTTAGATACATCGACAGAGAAATGTAAAATTTGGCTTGATAAAAACTTTTTCGAAAAAGAACTGGGCCGAAATATGGCGCGAGATATTCTGGCTTTTTTAGAGGAATGTTTGAATTCTGTTAGCAAAAAATATGAAGATTTTACTGGAATTGGTTTCTTTGCGGGGCCGGGGAGTTTTACGGGATTAAGAATCGGAGCTTCAGTTGCAAACACTTTAGCTGATGGCTTAGAGATTCCAATCGTCGCAGTGAAAAGTGATGAAAATTGGCGAGAAATTGCTTTCGAAAGCTTGAAGAATGGTAAAAATGACAAAATTGCGCTGCCTTTTTATGGTAGAGATGCAAACATAACAAAACCGAGGAAATAATGAAAAATAGAATTTTGATAATTATTGGAAAAATTATTCAGGCGATTTCAAGATTGAAAGGTGGTGGTTCGGCATTGCCTGGGCTTGTTATGGAAAAAATTAATCCGAATTTTATTTCGAACATGTTAAAGGGCTTAAAATATGGTGTTGTGGTAATTAGTGGTACGAATGGAAAAACTACAACTACAAAAATGGTTGTTGAGCTACTCGAAAGTCAAGGTTTAAATGTATTCTCGAATAAAACTGGTTCGAACTTTGTTCGTGGTGTGGGTGCGGCAATTCTTTCTGAAGCTAATTGGAATGGTAAGCTTGAGGCTGATATTGCTGTTTTAGAACTTGATGAAGCCCATGCAACTCATTTTGTAAAGTTAATTCAGCCACGATATTCGCTTCTTCTAAATGTGATGCGCGACCAGCTCGATCGATTTGGCGAAATTGACTATACTGCAAAATTATTGCATAAGATTGGTAAAAATACTTCTGGATCGGTTGTTTTGAATGCTAACGATAATTTTTTGGGTAAAAAGGAATTTTCGAAAGATTTTTCAAAAGTTGTTAAGTTCGGATTTAACCAAAAATTGGCGGATTTTTTTCCAAATGATGATGAAATTCATCTAAAAAATTCTAAAAAATCAAGTCGAAAAGTTTCAGCAAATGTTTTGCTTGAGGATTTTTCGAATAATATTGCAAAAATTTCTTGGAGTGGAAGAACTGATGAGTTTAAACTCAAAATTGGTGGGATTCATAATATTTTAAATTTAACTGCTGCGATCGCTTTGGTTGAAGAAATTCTGAATGCCGAAAAACTTAAAATCAATCGACAAAAAGTAATTTGCGCGGCAGAGAAAATTCAGCCAGCTTTTGGTCGAGGCGAGAAAATAAAAATTAATGGTAAAGAAATTGAGATTATATTGGTTAAAAATCCGGCTGGTTTTCGAATAAATTTGCGAAATTTTGAGCCTGATAAATATGATACAATGATTGCGGTCAATGATAATTATGCAGATGGCCGTGATATGAGCTGGCTTTGGGATGTAGATTTTTCAGTTTTGAAGCATGATGGCGTCCAAGCGATTTCAGGCAATCGAGCTTATGATATGGCGCTTCGACTTTTTCATGACGATGTTGATTTTGAAGAAGATAGTGTTAATCTTGATATTGCTGAATCTGTTATTGATTTTATTGAAAAAGGAAAAAAAGATAAGCGGATTTATGCAACTTATACGGCAATGTTGGAGATTCGAAAAGAACTTTCG
>CALIMO010000085.1 GCA_938045655.1 uncultured bacterium | reverse complement strand
TCCTTTAGAGCTTCCAGGTAGGGCGCTTTTTATATACCAACCAGCATCATGAATTGAGATTGGTGAATCTAATTGGTTGGTATTCTTTATTAATCCTAATTGAACAACACGAGCATTTGAGATTTTTAACTTAGGGATTGATAAAAATCTTGGGAAAAGTGGACTAGGAACTTGATAAGAGTTCTTTTTCTCTTCTGTAACTTCAGTTTCATCAACTTGGTGAGTTAATGTTGAGCCGCCTGGAATTTGCTGCTGATTTTTTTTAGGTTGCAGAAAATTATTATATACATAAATTCCGGTATACCCTATTAAACAAACCCAGCAAATTACAAGAACTATAGATAATATTTTTTTAGCTTTTTTTTGAGAATTTTTAATCTTCATTTAAAGATCTCTTTATTTGTAATCGTCGTAAGTAACCATCAACGCTCGCGAATTTATCTGTCTAATAGTTTCGAGAGCAACAGTTACAATAATCAAGATTCCAGTTCCACCAATTGAAAGATTGCTATTTTGAATTGAAGCTAGATTATATAGGAGATAATCTGCAACAAATGGTAACAATGCAATCAAGCCAAGAGCTACTGCACCGAACAAATTTAAGCGATTAACTACTTTATTTAAATATTTCGCTGTCGAAATTCCAGGGCGTATACCTTCAATAAATCCACCTTGTTTTTGAAGATTATCAGCAATTTCATTCGAGTTAAATACAATTGAAGTATAAAAATACGTAAATACTACGATTAAAACAAAATACACAGCTGGATAAATAAACGATTCAGGAGAAGATCCTGTAAAAGTTCCTTGGTTTGGAGCAGAAAACCATTTAATTAAGTTTTCAGCTAATGAAACATTAACTTTAGCGTTCTTCATCACCTGGCCAATAAATGCAGGAAGACTCAAAAACGAAACGGCAAAAATTACTGGAATAACACCGGCAACAATAAGTTTTACTGGCAATATACTTTTTATTCCGCCATAAGATGAATTCCCATGAACTCGTTTTGCATAGTTAATGGTGATAACTCTTTGCGCTTCATTAATCTTAACCAAAATATAAAGAAGAATTAAGCTTATTACTAGGAGTATCAATGTAACCATAAATGCAATACGATTAACAGGTAATGTAAACCAACCGAAAACATCAAAAGCACCATCTTTAGTATCTGTGATTGAAGAAATTAGAGTTGCTAATGTTGTTGGCAACTGTGAAATAATACCAGCAAAAATAACCAAGGAAATCCCATTTCCAACACCTTTTTCTGTGATAATTTCACCAATCCACATCAGAAGAACCGAACCAGCGACCATTGCAGTAACGGCAACAATCCAGTTAGATAAACTCATACCTTTAAAGCCCGCAGAGTTAGACTGAAGAACGGTTGTTTGCAATATGAAAATATAAGCAATAGATTGAATAATTGCCAAAGGAACAGTTAAAATTCGTGTCCATTGATTAATCTTTCGTCGACCAGATTCGCCATCATTATTTAGTTCTTCAAGTGATGGAATAGCTTTTGTCATTAACTGAGTAATAATTGAGGCAGTAATGAACGGGCTTAAACCAACAAGCATAATTGAAAAGCTTGTCAAAGCACCACCAGTTAGCAGATTAATAAATCCTCCTAAATCAGTACTCTTAATAGCAGATTCAACAACCTCTTTCAAGTTTCCCGCATTAGCAAGAGGAATTGGCACGTGTGCCAAGAATCTAAAAATTATTAAAAGACTAACCACTCCAAAGACACGCTTTTGCATATCTTTATTTTTCATCGATTTAACTATTATTTTCCAATTCATAATAACTATTTTACCATACTTTCAATCTTATTTAAAGATTCAATTCCTATTTAATTAAAAAATACCCAACTATTAATGTCGCTAATAAAATTCTATACCAACCAAAAATTCGAAAATCATTGTCTTTAAGATAGTTCACTAGAGACTTTATAACAAACATTGAAACAATAAACGTTAAGATTAAAGCAACTGATAAATAAAAAATCTCAGTAGTAGAG
>CALIMO010000084.1 GCA_938045655.1 uncultured bacterium | reverse complement strand
GGCGGGCAATATATAGTCACTGAGCTTTATTTTCTTCTTTTCCCTTTTCAGAGTCCTCATTTTCAGGATTTAAAACTTTTTTATCTTTAGCTTCATCTTCTCTTTTATGAGCTTTAGGTTTTTTTTCTAATTCATCTTTTTTATCGTTTAAATTTTCTGTTTTTTCAAGCTTTAATCCACCAAATCTTAGTGAATAATTATCAAGATTTCGTAAACCAAAATTATAATTATTTCTAACTTCAACAGCGGTCATCTTATCGCCATTTTTGAGTATCTCAGCTTTCGAAACAGCAATTTTCTCAACGCCCTTATTACTAGGTTTTAAATCAGTTGAATTTTTAACTAACCCCTTAATGCATCTCTTTTCATCAGAACAAATATAATCTTTCAATTCACCATTAATATAAAGCCCTAAAATAGGCTGCTGGCCAATAGTATCAATATTTCGAAATTCTTCCTTAAACTTCACATCAGAATTCTGAGCATTTTGCGCAAAAGTCATATATTCTTGCGATTTAAAAATTCCATTTTGAACTTTCGCAATTTCAATTTGCTTTTGATTATTTTTAAGCGAAATTTCTTTAAATTTATAATCTTCACCACTATTAAAAAGTTCAACAAACTCCTTCGAATCAGTAGCATAAACTCGCGAGATATAGATCTTTTTATCTTCCGCAAAAGTATTTTTTGAAAAAATAAGAGCAATAAAAAAAGCGAAAAAACCAATAATTAAACTTTTCCTCATTCCCTCCTCCTTTTCTAAAATGTCCAAAATATTTTAGCATAAACGAAATGCAAAATCAAGTAAAAATAATCTCACTCGCCTGGAGTGAGATTATTTTTAGACTGTAAGTCGTTTTCGGCCTTTTAGTCGGCGTCGTTTTAGAACTTTAATTCCAGCCTTTGAAGACATCTTATTTCGAAAACCGTGAGTTTTCGCACGATGTCGTTTATGTGGTTGATGTGTTCTTTTTGGCATATCTATCCTATTTTACAATTTAATATTAAAAAAATCAAGTTGATTACTTTTCATAAGCTTTTTAATCTGTTGATTAAACTTGAAATTTTACTAAATTCATTTTGTAGTATATCATAGTTTTCCACAAAAAACAAGGACTTTTCCACAGATATTACAGTAGTATTTAAAAAATGTGGAAAAATTCTTCTACTTTTCAAAAATTATAACATATTTTTTATTTCTTTAATTTTAGGTTGTGGAAAACTCAAAAATGTTATAGAATAGAATTATGAATGAGTTGTGGAAAAATATCTTAGCTGAACTCGAAATGGATCCTAAAATTCAAGGTGCGAATTTTAAGACTTGGTTTGCTGACACACAACTTTTATCTTTAGAGAATGACCATGCAGTTATTGGTGCTAAAAATTCTTTCATAACTAACACTATCAAGAAAAAATATATCGAACATATCAAGAAAGCTTTTCGAAATAATGGTAAAAATCCTGAAATTATTTCTTTTGAGGTTATTTCTACAAAAAAGTTTAAAAAACAGGCCGAAGAAATCCCAGCACCTTCTCTAAAAAAACCTTCTGTTGAAGATTTAATCAAGAAGAAAACTGAAAAAGCTA
>CALIMO010000083.1 GCA_938045655.1 uncultured bacterium | reverse complement strand
TTACACCAGTAAAAATTAAAGTTCCAATGATATATATTGTTCTGCGAATTTTGTTGTTTTTTGAGGGCTTTGAGCCAAGGAATATTTCGCTCAAAATTGTTGCAAAAACACCAAACCAAGCAGTCACGATTACAACAGTCGCTAAAATTCCATGCATTATATGCTTGCTTGCTAGACCACCGTCAACTTTAAAATATAAACTAATATAGATAAATGAAATTGCTAAACCGCTTAAAATTGCTACTGGCGCAATTGAATAAAGTGTGTCCCGCCAGAAGTTCTTAGGGTTAATTTTAGCTTTAGGTATTGGTGGAAAAAGTGTGGTCAAAACTGTTGGCATTGTTACTAAAATAAAGTTCATATAAGTAATATGACGCGGCAGGAATGGGTAATTAACACCGGCAAGCATTGTTGCGAAAAGAATTGTTACGCCAAGAATAATTTTATGGAAGAACAAAATCGCGATCATTTCAATCGAAAGCATAATTCTGTTCCCAACCTTTACGCCACTTGGTAGAGAAGTGAAAGAATTATCCATCAAAACTAAATCCGCCACACGGCGAGTTGCAGGAGCGCCATCAAACATAGAAATACCCAAATCTGATTTTTTAATCGCAAGAGCGTCATTTACGCCATCGCCAATCATTCCTGTATATAGTTTGTTTTTCTGAAAAACACCAATAATTTTCTCTTTTTGCTCAGGTAAGACTCGTGCAAAAATTGTATTTTCAAGAACAGCCTTTTCGAAGTCTTTTTTCGAAAGATTAGCAAGTTCTGCACCAGTTATGTATTTTTCAGCATTTTTAATTCCGGCTTCAAGGGCGATAAAACTCACAGTTCGTGGATTATCTCCGGAAATTACACGAATTGAAACGCCACGATTTTGTAAAAAGTTAACAGTTTCTTGGCCTCAGGGTATTTTTAAGTGTAATTATTGCGATTGGTTCAAGTTTTTCGTTTTCGAGAAGTTTTGAAATTTTACCAGATTTTTTAAATTTTGCTAGAAGTAAAACTCGCAAACCTTGAGATGCTAAATTATCGATTTTTTTCGAAATACTTTCAGATTTACTATCTTTTGAAAGATTTTTTAGAATAAATTCAGGGGCACCGAAAACGATAGATTCTTCTTTATTATTGTTAAGAAAAGTCATTCCAGACAGCTTTCGTGAACTTGAAAAAGCCATGTAATCTGTAATTTTAAGATTTTTGCTATCTTTAAATTCATTTAAAATAGCTTGAGCTGTGGCATTTTTTTCAGCAGATTCCGAGTTTAAAGTATTTAGAATTTGTGAAATTTCTTCTTTCGAAAAGTCTTTATTAACAACTTCGCAAGAATTAAACTCAATTTCGGGGGAGGTTAATGTTCCGGTTTTATCTGTTGCAAGAACCTCTAATAGAGCCATATCTTCGATTGCAGAAATTTTTTGTGGCAGAACTTTAGCTTGGAGCAACTTTAATGAACCGTAAGCGAAGAATAGTGAGCTCGCAAGTAACAGACCTTCCGGAACAACAACAACTGCGGCAGAAGTTATGGTTTTTAAAATCGTAGTCGGGTCTTCTTTAAAAATAAAGAAATAAACCAGGCAAATCACTATAGCTAGAGCGAGCGCAAACCAGCTTAATCTCGAAATTAACTTCGAAATTTTTTGTTGAATTGGTGTAAGTTTTGGTTTGTAGTTTTTGAGTTTTGCCGCCATTTGACCAGCTTCGGTATTTTCACCAACAGCTAAAACTTCAGCTTCAGCTTCACCCGAAACTACGATTGAACTTGAAAGAATTTTATCGCCAACATTTTTCGAAATAGCATCGCTTTCTCCTGTTAGAATTGATTCATTAACTTCAAAAGAGCTCGATTTTGTGATTTTTGCATCTGCGGGAATCTCGTCGCCAGTTTTTAAAAAAATCTTGTCGCCATTTTGAAGTTCGGTGAATAAAATTTCTTCAAGCTTTCCATCACGAAAAACCATTGCTCTGGGTGCACTCATTAATTCAATTTTTCGAAGGGTTAAATATGCACGAACCTCCTGAATTGTTCCGATAAAGGAATTTACTAGAATTACAAAAGAAATAAACCATGCATCACGAACCTCGCCAACAAGCAAAAGTCCGCCCGCAAGGATAAAAATTGCAATTGAAATTGGGGAAATAAAGTTTCGAAAAATGATTGTTTGAATGTGTTTCATAGTTTATATTATATCAGTTTTTTAAACAAGAAAAAACCCTCAAAATGAGGGAGATGAAAATTATTTTTTAACATTAAGACCGGCGATTAAACCATAGTATACATGCGGATCTTTACTTTCAATAAATTTTCTATTTTCACGGATAATTCGAAGTTCTCTAGCTAAAGATTTTGGCGTTTTTTCGAAGAGTGTCCTGCGAGATTGCTCCTCTGAGCGAATTTTGGCAAGGATTTCACTTTTAGAAAGTTTTTCTTCTGAATTGAGAATAATATAATTCGACAATTTATTTATAATACCCGAAGAATGAAAATAGCTATTTTTGAAAAGTTTAGCGTTGAAGCCAGCCCTTGCGAGTGGCCTAGCGTTTATTTTTTGTGGAATCGCACAAACTAAATAATCAATTTTCGAATTATTTTTAGCGTATTTAACAACTTCTGAAAATAACTCAGTTAATTCATTGCTGTTAGCTTTAGGTATAGTAGTGGTAGTATTCACAAAATCAGATAATGCGTAAACATTTATAGATTTTTTATCAGCTTGAATTTCTTTAAAAGATTCAAGCCCAACCGCTGTGGTCACTTCGCCATTCTTTCGAATGAAAAACCACTCTTTCTTACTATCAAATTCTTCTTGCGAATATGACCCGTGCATGAGAATTTGCAAATTCATGATTTGTTCTGTGATTTTATTTTTGAGCTCGTCACTCTTAGAATCATATAGAACTTCGATATTATTAGTCTTAAATAATTTAAACATAAAAGTACCTCCAATATGGACTAAATAGAATAATATTGTAACATTTTTAGGAGCGAGAGGCAAGAATAAGCTTTATTTTTATTATAAAATATGGTAAAATTTGAAAATAAATATTATGAGAATACTAAAAAACTTCAAACAATCTTGGGATTTTTTCTATAAAAATAAATATGGTCTTTTGATTGGCGCTTCAGTTTTGCATTTTGCGATGTCGGTGATTGGGGTGAATTTACTTTTTTGGGTTTTTAAACTAATTTTATTGTTTTCGAACCAAGAAAATATAACCAAAGATAACTTTTATTTGATTTTTTCAAATCCGTTGAGCTTGTTTTTATGTGTAATTTATATTTTGTTAGTTGCATTTTTAACCTTTGCGGAGTTTTTTATTTTAATCAATTTTATCAATTCCAGAAGAGAAGGCTCAGCTTTTTCGATAAAAACTACTTTAGTAAAATCTTTCATGAAATTAAAATGTTTAATAGGTTTTCAAGTCTTCTTTTTTATAATTTATTTTATTTCGATGGTGCCTCTCGAAAATCTTGGGCTTTCGACCGCAATCACTGAACGACTTCGAATTCCTGCATTTATTACAGGTGAAATTTCTAAAACACTAACAGGAACTTTGCTATATTTTATTTTAATTTTTGCGATTTTTTAT
>CALIMO010000082.1 GCA_938045655.1 uncultured bacterium | reverse complement strand
CAGCTAAAAATGAATCGCTGGGCTCAAAAACAGGATTTATAATAATGGTTGGAATTTTTTTCGAAATCTCATCATCGCTGACAAAATAAGAACTAAAAGAGTGACCAACAATAAGATGAATTCCACCAAAATTGCTAAGTTTTGAAATCATTTTTTGGTAGAAAATTCGAAAAATATCAATATTTTGAAAGGTGTTAAGTGAGCTTTTACCGTGAGCGGGTAATTCGCAAATAATAATTGAATATTTTTTTGAAAGTTCAAATCCAAGTGGAGTTAGCCCAAAATAGTTTCCGCCAAAACCATGAAAAAGAACGGCAATTGGTTTACTCTCTTCTAAATTTTTATATATTGAAATTTTATTACCATCAATATCGATAAATTCATTTTTTAGCTTTCTTCGCCAAGATTTTAGATTCATTTTATAATTATACCATTTTTGAGGCCTATTTACAAAATGCACTTTCGAAAAAGCATAAGTTGTGATATAATATATTTAAAGCTTAAGAATTTTTAAATAAAAAGAAAGGAAAAAATGGCAAATCCGCTGCGACTAGTGATGATTCGGCACGGGCAAAGTGAGGCTAACATTGTTCAGCATGCGCAAAAGCTCGGGCAAAAAATTAATCTAGAAAAAAAGGTTGAGGCGCGTGCAGACTGGCGACAGCGGCTCTCGCCGGAAGGAAAAGAGCAGGCTGATAGAGCAAGGAGAGAACTTTCGAAAATTTATGGAAGTTTGGATTTTTTTGATTCGAAATATACCTCACCTTTTATCCGAGCAAGAGAAACTGCTGCAATTTTAAGTGGAGAAAATTGCCATTTCTGGAAGATTGATGACTTACTCTCAGAACGAAACTGGGGAATTTTTGGTCGCGTAGATATGAATGAGCGAGTTGATAATTTTCCAATTACAATGAGATACCTTTATAATGATCCATTTTTTATGCGGCTTGATGGTGGTGAGAGTATTTTTGATGTTTATTTGCGTTTTCGAAGTTTTTGTGAGCGTTTAAAGAGGGAGGAATCGAACCAGAATGTTTTGATTGTTTCTCATAAACAGTTGATTCAATCTGCTTGTTATTTAATTGAAGGATTTTTGCCTGAACAGTGGAATGATAATCGAATACGAGATATTTACGATGTACCAAATTTGGGGGCAATTGAGTATTCAAGAATCAATCCAATGAATGCGAGTGATGTTCGTGAAAATTTTGCTTGGCGGAGGGTTTTGAACTTAGGCGAAGCAGACGGAAAATATGGAGATTGGGAAGAATTTGATATTCGCCGAGATTTTTCGAATGATGAATTATTAACTCAAGTTAGTGAAAATAAACCTTTTTTAAAATAGTTATTGACAAAGCTTAAACGTTTTGCTATAATTTTATTATAGTTGATGTGTTATCAAGGGCGATGTTTGTTTTCTCCCCTAAATAACACTTATAAATAAAAATAAATAACAAAAATGGCTCATCTGATTAGATGGGCCATTTGTTTTACCGGGAAATCTACACATCAACAAATAAATCACTGCTTGAAAAAGTGGTGATTTTATATTATAATGAATAAGATTATGTTTAAAAAAGGAATTCAGAGAAAACTTGAAAAATATGTTCGAAAATATTTCGAAACTCACCCAGACATTAAATTGATTACGGTTGCTGGTTCTGTTGGAAAAACTAGTACAAAACTTGCGATTGCAACTATCTTGAGCCAGAAATATCGTGTACGATTGCATGAGGGGAACCACAATACACATTTGAGTGCCCCTTTGGCGATTTTGGGAATAAATTTTCCCGGAAATCCTCGTAATTTTTGGGAATGGCATAGAGTTTTTAAAGCTGCAAGAAAGCGAATTAAATCACCAAGTGATCAAGAGCCACAAATTATCATTCAAGAACTTGGAACTGACCACCCCGGTGATATTGAGCAGTTTAGTAAATATCTTGCTCCAAATATTGCAGTAATTACCTCTGTCACCCCTGAGCATATGGAGTTTTTTGGGAGTATTGATGCTGTTGCGCAAGAAGAGCTTGAAACTGCGAGTTTTGCTAAAATGGCAATTTTAAATCAAGATGATATTTCGCCAGATTTTTTTAAATATGTTCTAAATTCGAATATTGCAACTTATAGCTCGGTTGGTGGAGCTAACTATAATTTTATAGCTAATAATTTCTCTTTGCTCGATGGCTTTAGTGGTAAAATTCAAACTCCAGAATATGGTGAAATTAATGTTCGAGCAAAAGTTTTTGGCGAGCATTCTCTCAGGCCAATTACTAGTGCAGTAGCGGTCTCTATTAAGCTTGGCTTGAACCCACAAGAAATTGTAGGTGGTTTGGCAAGTTTGAAACCAGTTCCCGGTAGAATGAATTTTATGCAAGGCGTTAAAGACTCTGTTTTAATTGACGATACTTATAATTCGAGTCCGGCTGCATTAGAAGCCGCGATTCAAACACTCTATTCTCTCTATGCACCTTCGAAGATTGCAGTTATTGGAAGTATGAATGAGCTTGGTGAAGCTTCTGCTTTCGAACATCACAAAATAGGTGAAATGCTTGACGGGATTTCTCTTTCCTGGGTGGTTACTGTTGGCGAGTATGCAAATAAGTTTCTTGCTCCGGCTGCAAGATTGCGAGGCTGTCAGGTTTATGAAGCAAAAAATGCAATTGATGCGGGAACTTTTGTTCATAAGATTATGGAGCGAGGCGCTTTAGTTCTACTTAAAGGCTCTCAAGGTGAAATTTATCTTGAGGAGGCTACAAAAATCCTACTCTTAAATAAAGATGATGAAAAATGGTTGGTTCGTCAGGACGAAAAATGGAAAAAAACCAAAGATGACTTTTTTAGTAGTTTCACAGAAGTTGCTGAAGACGAGGTTTAGATGAAAGAAATTTTACCGATTGTTGATGAAAATGATAAAATTATTGACGAAATTAATAAGGCTGAATTTGATAAAACTACGGGGAGAATTTATCGAACGGTTTCGTTAATTTTATTTAATTTAGATGGTGATTTTTTAATTCAGCGGCGATCTTTTTCGAAGGCTACATTTGCTGGAAAATGGCAAAATTCGGCGGCGGCTGGTCATGTTCAGATTGGTGAAAGTTATCTGGATGCGATTCATCGTGAAACTATTGAAGAAATTGGTTTGAACTTGCGGTTTCAAGATTTTATTAAAGTTGAAAAGGTTTTTATTCATACTAAAGAAAATAAGCGGCGTTTTATGCAAGTTTTTGCTGCAAAAACGAATTTTAATCTTGAAGAGCTAGCGATTGCGCACGATGAAGTTGCCGAAATTAAGCTAGTGAATTTTAAAGAATTTCGAAAAATGGTTGAAGAGCATCCTGAAGATTTTACAGATTCGCCGGAAGTTACATTAAAAATTCTTGAAAAAGCCCGAGCAAAAATTGAAAAATAACTATTCGCAAGCAATTTTATAAAGGGCTATTCCGGTTGCAACTGAAACATTGAAACTTTCTTTTTGGCCAAACATTGGAATTTCAAGAGTTTTATCGCATAAATCGAGCAGTTCTTTCGAAATTCCTTCAACTTCTTCTCCCAAAAGCAGGGCAATTTTGGCATTTTTATCGGCTACAAAATCTTTTAAGAAAATTGATTTTTTGCTTTGTTCTAGCGCAAAGATTTCGAAACCTTGACTTTTTAGATTTTGAATCGTTTTAAAAATATCTTTAGAAATTTCAGCTGGAACAATTTTTTCAGCCCCAAGCGCGGTTTTATGAATTTGTGAATTAATTTTTTGTGCAATATGTGGCAAACGGCCAGTTTTTTGAAAATCTTCGTCCTTTAAAATTGGGAAGGGTGAATATCCGCTGAAGATAATTTTTGAAACTCCAAAGCCTTCACTAGTGCGTAAGATTGCGCCAATGTTATGAGTTGAGCGAATATTGTGCGCTAAAACAATAATTTCACGATTTTGTGCACGGTTTTGATTTTCGAAAGAGTTAGGATTTTTCATTATCTTCTATTTTAGCAGATTTTTTAAAAAATAAAAAGAGCCCAAAGGCTCGAATTTTAACGCTTTTTATTTATGGCGTTTAAGTTTTGATAATGTACGACCGAGGATTTCATAGGTGTATTTTGTGAGCTCTAGTGAAACTCCATCGGTATTTATTATTTCGAAAGTATACTCGTCTTCGAGAGGTACTTTTTTAAAAATTACCAACGATGAGTTTTTGTTGTCAGTTTCCAGTTCTTCAACTTGAACAAAAGCAGAATATTCTGAAAGTATGCCAATTTCTGCGCGAAAAGAGTCTTTGATTTTTAGAGAAATGTTCCATCGGTTTTTTAACGGGATATTTGTCTCTTTTTCTACTTCTGGACAACTTTCGAAAATAGCTTGCTCGATTGTTTCTTTAAGGCGCATTTTTTTACCTCATTCTAAATATTTCGCTTGAAGCGATGAGAATATTTTAGCATTTTTGATTGAAAAAATAAAGTGCTTGTGGTAAAATTAAGTTAATGGAAGAAAATAAAATTCAGCTAATGCGTAGGCAAAAGGAAGAAGAAGCGACCGAGCAACGAGCTAGAATCCTTGGGCTAACATATCTTGATACACGAGATTTCGAAGATATTTTTCCTCTCGCAAGAGATCTTTTCACAAATGAGCAGATGTATCGGGCATTTTTGGCGCCACTTCAAATTGGTGATATTGATGAAAATAAGCCTTGGCGAGTTTTGATCACCAGCTTAACTCCACGCTCAGTTATTCAAAAATTGAGTAAAAAATATCAAGATGAAGGCAAGACTCTTGAGCTTTTCTTGGTTTCTGAAAGCGCATGGAAGAATATTATGCGGCGTTATGATCCGCCGAAAAAGGTTGTTTATGACGATATTGAAATTGCTGGTGAGGGTGATAGTGCTACTTTAGAGAAGGTTAGTCAAACTTTGGCAAATGTTGCTTCCGATCAGGTTTTTGATTATCTGATTGATCAAGCAGATAGGCTCGGCGCGAGTGATATTCATATCGAAAATCAACGCCAGACGATTCGAATCCGGATGCGTGTTGATGGTGCGCTTCACCCAGTTGCTGAGCTTGGGCGAGATCGATACCGTGTTATTATGGGTGAACTTTCTTCGCGAGCGGGAGTGTCGAGCGCTTCAAAAACTTCCCAGTCTGGCCATATGCAGAAGGATATTTATCGTGATGGAACTTCGCATCTTTTAAATTTGCGTGTTGAAACTGTGCCGACAATGTATGGAATGGATGCGGTGATGCGTTTATTTAACTTTGATGAAAGCATGCTTCAGCTTGATTTACTTGGAATTGCGCCAAAAGAGCGAGCTGAAATTGATGAAATTATTTCGCACCCGCGTGGAATGGTTTTAATGGTTGGTCCAACTGGTTCCGGTAAATCAACAACTCTTTATTCTATGCTTAATGCCTTAAATACGCTTGATCGTAAGATTATTACGCTTGAAGATCCAATTGAATATGGTATTGGTGGGATTTCACAAATCCCGATTGATACAACACATGGAGCTAGTTTTGCTGACGGATTACGTTCTGTTTTGCGTCTTGATCCAGATGTTGTAATGGTTGGTGAGATTCGTGACAATGACACGGCGAAAACTGCAATTCAGGCTTCAATTACTGGCCACTTGGTGCTTTCAAGTTTTCATGCCAATTCAACGAGTGCGGCTTTTTCGCGTATGATTGATATGATTGGTATGAATCCAATTTTCTCGAGCGCAATTCGACTTTTGATCGCTCAGCGACTTGTTCGAAAACTTGACAAAAATGCTAAAGAATATATCCCAGATGAAGCAACTAAAAAATGGGTTCGAAACGTTCTTGAGGGTGTCCCAGCTGAAAAACTTCCACAAGATATTTCTGGAGATTTTAAACTTTGGAAACCAGTAGCTTCAGAAGATAGTCCGTTCGGCTATAAGGGGCGAATTGTGGTTATGGAAATGATGGTTGTGAACGATAATATTGCAGCATTTTTGCGCGGGGAAAGAGGTATAATTTCGGCTGAAGCTATTGAGGCTCAAGCTCGCAAAGATGGCTTGTTAACCCTTTTACAACAGGGCGTGATTTCGGCACTGCGTGGTGATACAACTATTGAAGAAGTAAATCGTGTAATTTAGCTCTTCACAAAAACTAAAAAGTATGATATAATGAATCTTGATTGTATATATTAAATTTAAAAGTGAGTGGAAAATATGAGTTTTGAGTTAATCAAAAAAGTTAATGACGCACAGAAAAAAGAAGCCGTTCTTGATATTAAAAGCGGCGATACTGTTCGCGTTCACCAAAAAATTAAAGAAGGTAATAAAGAGCGAATCCAGATTTTCGAAGGTGTAGTTATTCGGACTGACCGCAAGAAATCACATACCTCTCGAATTACTGTTCGAAAAATTGCTAGCGGTGTTGGAGTTGAGAAATCTTTCCTTCTTCATAGCCCGTTAATTGAAAAGATTGAAATTGTTCGCCGTTCGAAAGTTCGCCGAAATTACCTTTCATTCTTGAGAGACCGAAGCGGTAAAAGTGCTCGTCTTAAGCAAGTTGCTTTTGATCGTGAAGCTGTAAATACTTTACCTGAAGCTCCAAAAGCTGAAGAAAAAGTTGAAGCTAAAAAAGAAAAAACTGAAGAAGCCAAAGAAGCTTAATTGTTTTTATAAAATTAAAATCGCCCAAATTTTGGGCGATTTTTGATTGACTTTTTTAGAGAGTGTGCTATAATTGAAGAGTATGAAAAAGCTTAAGCTAAATAGTGGTTTTACAATTATTGAGGTTGTTTTAGTTCTTGCGATTGCTGGGCTGATATTTCTAATGGTATTTTTGGCTTTACCAACATTGCAGCGTTCGCAGAGGGACACCCAAAGAAAACAGGTTATTTCGAAAATTGCGGCAATTTTAGAGGAGTCGAGAACGAACAATAAAGGTAATTACGTGAGTGATTATGATACTAATAATGAGCTTGAAAATTTTATTAAAAACTATCTAAGGCCCCACGAGAGTGAGTTTTTGGATCCAAGTACAGGGCAATTTTACACTTTTTTAAAGTGTGGAAGTAAGGTAAATTGCGGGACAGGAGTTGGTCAAGACAATCTTGAAATTGGTGAAATTTACTATAACTCAAATGCTGATTGCGAGGTCGGGAGATTCGTTGACAAACCTTTTAATGCAACGAATTTCATTTTACTTACAAGACTTGAAACTGGCGGATTATATTGTTTTTCTTCTTCAAATTTAGGACTCTTAAGATTTTAAAAAATTTAAAAACTCCTCTCATGAAGGAGTTTTTAATTATTTGATTTTATAAAAATCACCAAGGCTGTATTTATTTCCGCTTAAAATATCGTATTCAATCATTTCGAAATCTTTTAGAATGTCACTTTTTTCGTCTGTTTTTACGAATTGTTTAGTTAGGGCTGGATATTTTTCTCGTAAATCACTTAATAAATATTGAAATGGTGAAAGCTTTGAATTGAATGCATTTAGGGCTAAAATCTGATTATAAATTAAGCTTGAAGTTCCTAAATCTTGTTTTTCTTTTTTGAAATTTGAATAAACAAAAATTGGTGTGCGGCGAATATCATTTTTATTTAATTCTTTTTCGAACATTTCGCCATAAATTCCTGGCCAGTGATCGCCCCAGAAAACTACAATGGTTTTTTCGTTTAATTTTTCAATTTCAGAAAGAAAATTTTTCATTGCTTTATCTGAACGTGAAATTCCTTCAAGATAAGCTTGAACAGTTTTTGCATTTTCTGGATTTGCGCCATTTTTTGCATTAACGCTAAAATTATGTTCTGAATAAGCATTTTCTTCATAGGGCATATGATTTTGCATTGTCACGAGATGAATGAATTCAGGCTTTTGGCTATTTTTTAGTTCAGCTAAAACTTCATTAAAGGCGGATTCATCTGAAATGTATTTCGAGCTATCAATTTTCGAATTATTTTTGAAACCATCAGCACTCTTATATTCTTGGAAACCAAGGTTTGGATAAACGACTTCACGGCGATACATATTGCGATTATACGGATGCATTGCGATTGTTTTGTAGCCGTTTTCATTAAAATTTTTCACGATTGAAGGTGTGTCTTTATTTGCAGGTACGATTGAAGTATAGGGGATTGAATTTAGGAAGAAATTACTTAATCCTGTTAAAGCTTCAAATTCAACATTAGCTGTTCCACCACCGTATTCGCTTGAAGCAGCCCAGCCAGAACTCTGTGATTTTTTAATTTCTTGTGTGTATGGAATTGGCTCTTTATTTCCGTAATCGTAAAGATGCTTACCAAGCTTTGGGTCGATAAAACTCTCGCTCATCACATAAACGACATTTACTTTTTCATCACTTAATTTTTTGCGATTTTTATTATTTTCTTCAGCAATTTTTTGGTATTTTTGGACAATTTTTTGTACGGCTTCTTTCGAATAACCTTCTGGCTGTTTTTGAGTTTTAGTTTGAAGGTTTGAGATCGTTGCTAAAATAAAGCCATTGGTTCGGTAGTTATAAGCTTGATCAGTGAAATCAATAGAAGTCTCGAGATTCTCAACTTTGATGAAAGTGCCTTTTCCGCTAAGATTTCGAATTTCTAAAGTGTGTAAATTTAAAAAGTGCGCACAAATTAGAATTAAAGCAATTTGCGGAATAAAGATCGCTATTTTTTGCTTTTTTGAAAATTTAAAATGCCAGATTTTTTTTGAAATTTTATTTACAATAATGGTTATGATTATAATTACTACAATCGTAAAAAGCATATTTAAAAATCGTTCTAAATTAATCATCGAGGCTAGTCCGCCAGCCTCACCAGACATCGCTAAATCTTCAGGCAAAAACGGCGTATTGCGCGAGGCCATTTTTTCAGTACTGATATACATCACGATTGTGGCGAGTGAAAACAAAATGCCCATTGAAATTCGCCAGTTTCGAAAGATTCCAACAAATAAAAAACTGACTAAAATTGTTACAATTTGGCTGTACTCGGCAATTTTTGGATTTTTCGAAAGGAATTCGTTAGCTTTTTCCCAGCTACCAAATTGGAGATTTAAAATATATTTTGCAAGAAAAGATCCCAATAAATAAATACAAATTGTTGAAAATATCAAAAAAGTAGCTTTGCTTTGAATGATCTTTTTGCTAATTTTTACGTATTTTATAACATTTTTTTGTGATTTTTCAGATAAATATTTTTTAAAAATTTCTTTAAAGTATTTTTTGAAATCAGGCTTTTTAAAATTTTTCATAATGATTTAATTATAACATTTTTCAGAAAAGTTAGCGAGAGTTGCTCTTCAAGTTTTTAGATTTTTAATATTTTATTTTACTATAAAAAAACTCGGCGGTGGCTGAAAATAATAGTAGAGTCGGTTTGCATTCTATTGTCGTTACGCTCTGCTTTTCAAACTATATGGTCTAATCTGCCACCTAATAAAAAGCGGCTATACCATAATAGGCATAACCGAAAATAACCTATCCCTATCGGGGGAACTGAAAGGTGTTTCACTATTTTACAAACTGCCATTTGCAAAATGGTATTTAGTTAAGGAACTATTTCCGTTTTTCGGAGATGGTTTTTAGCTATCATTTGTTGGATTGTAAATGATAGCTATTAAATTATAACGAAAACACCCTAACTTGTCAATAATAAAAATAGACGTTTTTGCAAGATTTTTGAGCTTAAAGTGCTTGAAATTTTAGTTTTTTTGTGTTAAAATAAAACAAGTTGCCAGAGACAGTAGCCGCCTCGCATTAGCTAGGCTTAATCTGCTACCGAGGAATACTTTTTCTATCTGCCAACGAGTTTTGAAGGGAGGCTTTCAAAACGCCAGAATCTTAACAATTAGGTCGAAGAATATTAACCAAAAAAGGAGTTTTTATGGCATTATCACGCGATAAAAAGAACCAATTGGTTGCTGAATTAAGCGCCGCTCTTAAAGACGCAAAAATGACAGCTTTTGCTGAATATAAAGGTTTGACAGTTGCCGACCTTCAAGAACTTCGAAAAGAAGCTCGTGAAGCTGGCGTTCAAATCAAAGTTGTTAAAAACCGTCTAGTGCGAGTTGCGATGCAAGAAGTTGAAGCTTTGAAAGAATCTGACGCTTCTGCGCTAAAAGGTCAACTTGTTTACGCGATTTCAAGCGAAGATGAGATTGCTGCTGCGCAAGTTTTGGGTAAATTTGCAAAAAATCACCCAGAAATGAAACTTGTTGGTGCGTTTGCTGACAACGGTGATGTAATGGATACTGCAACTGTTACGACACTTTCGGAACTTCCAAGCAAAGATCAACTTATTGGTCAAATTGTGGATACACTTCTTTCGCCAATCAATGCGATTGCTGGTGGTCTTACAAACGAAGATTTGGAATTTCGAAAAGCAACCAATTAATTTATTTTAGAATATTAACCACTTAAATTTTTAAAGGAGTCAAAAATGGCTGACATTAAAAAATTGGCTGAAGAATTGGTGAAATTGACTATTCTTGAAGCTAACGAATTGAAAGAACACCTCAAAGAGGAATACGGAATTGAACCAGCTGCTGTTGCTGTTGCCGCTACTGCCGGTGCTGCTGACGCTGCTGACGAACAAACAGAATTTACAGTTACTTTGAAAGATGCTGGTGCACAAAAAGTTGCTGTTATTAAAGCAGTTAAAGAAATTACAGGTCTTGGACTTGGTGAAGCTAAAGCTATTGTTGACGGTGCTCCAGCACCAGTTAAAGAAAAAGTTTCTAAAGATGAAGCTGAAGAAGCTAAAAAGAAACTTGAAGAAGCTGGCGCAACTGTTGAGCTTGCTTAATTATAATACAAATCAAATCGACCTAATTTAAGATTTTCGAAAATCGCTCAAGATATGGGCGATTTTTTGTTTTTATAAAAAATGTATTATTACTATTGACTTTATTCTATTATTATGTTATTATATTACCCTAGAGTTTGAGATGACTTTAGGCGAAGGTTATAAAGTCTCATCAAAGGAATCTTGTGGAAAAAAACTTAAACAAATCAAAGACTCAACAATATCTTTTAGATAACGCTTATGCTGAATGGGCTTTAAACGCAAATAAGGGTTTTCGAAAACAACCGTCTTACAACAAATATTTCACATTGAAATCATCGCCAGAAAATGTTAAAAGAGTAATAGATGATTTAGATTTTTCAAATCTCGCTCTTATTGATGAAGGGCAACTAAATGAAAGCTATAACCCAGATTTAGCACGTAACGGCGGAGGTTATGATCAACCCTGGGAGTTATATTCCGATGGAAGATATGAAATTGAAAGTCGCGACCTTAATGTAGGTGATTTCGGAATAGGTAATCAACATCTAACGATTTATATCGACAATATTGAAGTAGCAAGTGCACATTATTTGGATTTTGGAACGGAAGAGTGGTATGATAACGAAGAGCTAAAAACTATTTTTTGGGTACGAGATATTCTTAAAAATCAGCTAAACCACAAAAATACTAAAATAGAAGAATAATCATTCTTCTATTTTTGATTACTTTCTGAATCTATGCGGTGTCCCCAACTGCTATCAGTATGAACACTCTAGAATTCTACTAATATAGCAATATCCTTAGCTGGAACGGATCCGCTACATTTTAAATAGTATACGTCGATATCGCTTTTTAACAAACCGTGCCAAGAACGATATTCCAACTACCCGGCTTATGCCAATCAATGCCACCTTGACTGTATGTAACAATTTGAGTTGTAGCAGAATTAAATGATCTGAAGCTGTTGATATGACCATTAGGATAATCATTTAAGTATTGGCTTTTGTTCTAATAAAGTTTAAGTTTTGTCCAGGCATCGTTATTTCCGTTAAAGGGAGTCCTCCGCCATTATTAGTCTTAAATTGAATAACTGCAGCCAAAATATTGCGGGCATTATTTTTACTTGCCGTATCTTGTTGAAATTACCCGAGAGCAGGGATTGCGAAAAAAACACCATCAAAAAAATAACCCAGCCACCGCGATAACTAAAATAATTTAAATAATTGTAAAACCATGGTTAAGCTTATATTTTTTCATAGTTTTAATTATATCGCCCCCCCCTTAAAAATCAAGTTTATTGACTAAAGTATATTTTTTTGTTAGTATGTTTACATAGATATTTGTTATAGTAATTAAAACTTAAAAATTTTAATTAAAACCGATTTTTATTATAATTTTCATGTATTTAGTAAATAAAATGATTCTCGGGATTGATGAAGTTGGTCGTGGAGCGTGGGCTGGGCCTTTGGTTGTGGGTGCTTGTGTTTTGAATGGTGCTAAAATTAAAGGACTAACAGATTCAAAAGCTCTTTCAAAAAAGCAGAGAGAGAAGCTATCGGCAGAGATTTCTAAAAGTTCTGCAATTATTGGCTTGGGTTGGATTTCGAACGATGAGCTTGATGAAATTGGTTTGAGCACTGCTTTAAAGCTTGCAACGAGGCGCGCCGTTGAGGAAGTGCAGATAAAATGTAAAAAACAAAATATTAAATTTGATGAAGTTATCATTGATGGCACTGTAAATTTCTTGTCTGGCACGCCACTTGAAAAATATGTCTCCACTCTTAAAAAGGCTGATTTACTAATTTCAAGCGTTTCTGCAGCTGCAATTTGTGCTAAAGTTGCGAGGGATAATTTTATGGCAGAACTT
>CALIMO010000081.1 GCA_938045655.1 uncultured bacterium | reverse complement strand
TTCGAAAATTTCAGAAGTGGAGAAGATTTTATGAATTTAAAAATTTTGTGGCTTTATGCTAAAAGTATGAATATTTACGGTGATTATGGCAATATTTTAGCATTAAAAAAACAGATGGAGCTTCGTGGAATAAAATACGAAATTGTTGAATATAATCCTGGAGATAATTTTCCTGAGGATGTTGATATTATCATTGGCGGGGGTGGCCAGGATTCGGGCCAGAGCCAAATTCAAGATGATTTGCTGAAAATTGCACCAAATTTACGAAAGCTTGCTAAAAAAGGTGTGCCAATGCTAATGGTTTGTGGATTGTACCAGCTTTTTGGTGATTCTTTTGAAACTGTAAATGGTAATAAAATCAAAGGGATTTGCTTATTTAAGGGCGTTAAAACGGTTGGTGGTGAACAGAGAATGATTGGCAATATTATTGAAGAATCTGATCAGTTTGGTGAAATTATTGGTTATGAAAACCATAGTGGAAAAACTTATCTTTCGAAAGAGAATGAGCCATTGGCGCGGGTTAAAAGTGGCGCAGGAAACACGCCTGACGGAAATTTTGAGGGTGCGATTTATAAAAATGTGATTGGAACATATTTACATGGCTCAATTTTACCAAAAAATCCAAAAATTTCGTTATTTTTAATTGAACAAGCTTTAAAAAATAAAGATTATGAAATGCCTAAAGTTCTTTATAAAAATATTCGAAAAGCAAATTTGCTTGATCAAATTACTAGAAATGCACGCGAAATTGCTAAAAAATGTCCACGATAGTACTTGATTTTTAGATTATAATTTGGTAAAATGGTTGGGTATTGGGATGTCGCCAAGTGGTAAGGCACCAGGTTTTGGTCCTGGCATTCGGGGGTTCGAATCCCTCCATCCCAGCCAAATTAAGAACACGAGTTAGGTGTATAGACTGACTCGTGTTTTTCATAATTTCCTTTCTTGGAAAACACAAAAGAGCCGACACATCAGCAGTGGTGTCGGCTCTTTTGTTGTTTCAAATGGAGTGATTGAGATTTGTACTAATCATTCCATAGAGACAAGAAAAACTCTACTATCAAATTAATACCTTAAAAATTTGGCAATTATATCAAATCAATCTAAGATTTCGAAAGTGGTTTAAATAGTAAAGAATTAAGAAAAACCAACGAATAGATTTCGAAGATTTAATAATTTCTCAGGCTATTTGAGCTGATAGTGATGCCCACCCAAGCAGTTGCGAGATGACGAATTTACGACTGCCGTTGTCAGCTCGAACAGCCTGAGAAAGGGAATTATGAAAAATATTAACGAAACTGAGTTTGAAAATGAACTTGAAAAAATTAAGAATTCTAAAATTGAACTCAAACCAACAAAACAAAAACAAGGAGAAAAAACTATGAAAAATTTGAAAAAAGTAAATTACAAGAAAATTATTGAAACTGTTAAAACAATTATTATTTACACAGCGATTGTAGCTGGTGTAGCTTTCTATTTTGGAATGAAGCACAGCGAGAACAATGCTAAAATCCAGAACGATAAGATTGCGGAAACAGTTCAAAATTTAAACGTAAAAAAGTAGCTGAAAGCGTTCCAGCACCAAAAGTCGAAGCTGCGGTTCAACAACCAAGCCAGCGCGAAACTGTGGAGGTTTCGCCTCGCCCTCGCCCTATTATTGCGAGTTCAAAGGTTGCGAATCGGTGCGAAGAGTTTCGAAATTTGGTTCAACAATATGACTGGAACGTAGAAGTGATGTTGGCAATTATGATGGCAGAAAGCAGCTGTAATCCAAATGCGTTAAACATGAACAGCGACGGCTCAAACGATTTAGGCTTATTTCAAATCAATTCAATTCACAATAAGCCAAATCGTGAAAATCCAGCACTAAATGTGCAATATGCTTATCAGATTTACAAATCACAAGGCTTGAACGCTTGGGTCGCCTATACAAACGGAAACTATTTGAAATTTATGAAATAAGGAGTCAGATATGGAACAAGAAATAATAGATAATTTTTGCGAGCTAATGTTTAAAAAAGAATATGCCACGATCGAACAGCACGAAGATGGTGAAAAATATGTCGAATTTAATGAAGAAGTAATCAGAGATTTTCTCGAAGAATACGCTCATGAAAACGAGTTATTCAATTTCGAAGAATCACCAAGCGTTGAGGCTTGGCGAGAATATAACGAAAGAGGGTTTTAAGATGAAGATTCAAGTAAAATACATCGAAAGCCAGACAATCTTTCGAATGAATAAACTAACTTTCGGAAAATTACAAAAAGTGCCATTTTAATTACAAAGGAGTCAGATATGGAACAGAAAATGAGTAAAGATTTTATTAAAAAAATCGCGAATGTCCAAAATGGAATGAAGGTTGATAAATCAAAGCATAATGACTATAGCAAATTCTTTTATCGAACAGTTGAAGATATTTATGCCACAGTCCGCCCACTCCTCACAGAAAATAGCTTAGCAATTAAGATTACTGATGATTTAGTTGAAATTAGCGGAAAGCTTATAATTAAAGCAACGGCCACAATTACAGATGGTGAAAATGAGTTTTCAAATACAGCTTATGCGGGTATTGAATTAGATAAAAAAGGTATGGACAGGAGCCAAATTTTTGGATCAGCTAGCACTTACGCTAGAAAATATGCACTTGGTGGATTGCTCTTAGTCGGCGGCGAAGACGACCCAGATTCAAAGGATAACCGACAGAAGAACACTAAGAATACTCAGCCAAAAACGCAAAAACCACAGCAAGAAGAATTTGAAATCAGCCCAGCTGACCGCCAAAAAATTACCGACTTTCTGTTAAATCTAGGTGTAAGCGAAAAAAATATTCAAGCTCGCCTACAAAAAATAACTACACAAGCAGAAGTTGATTCAATATTATTCGAAATTGAAAAAAGAGCAAATTAATTATGAACGATCAAATAGCTATAAAACCATTTGAAACTGAAGAAGAACTTAAAATAATCTCAAGAAATCTTAAAACTAATGCAGAAGAACTTGCTATTGATGGCGAAGCTGGCGTAAAAGAAGCTAAAGCACTCAAAAAACAAATTACTGCCTACACGAAAGATGTTGCGAGCAAACGCCTTAACTTCACTCGTCAATTAGATCAAATTAAGAAAAATGCAATGGACTTAGAACGAGAAATCATTTCTGATGCTAAAGATGCAGATGAAATTGTCCGTTCAAAAATGTTAGCCTATGAACAAAAGCTTGAAGATGAACGAAGAGCTGAAGAAGCACGGCTTTCAGAAATCGCAAAAAATATAACGGCGGAAATTCAAGTTCTATCACCTAAGATTACAGACGAGAACGCTCTCGCTGAAGCGAAAGCTCTCGTTGAAGAACGATTTAATAAGATTGCCGAATCAGATCGAACAACGCCAATTTTATTAGAAGCAAAAACTCGGTTACTTTCTAATTTTGAAGAACAATTCTTTACCATTCAACGAATTATGCAAGATAAAATTAATCTTAAGATTGTTGAAGAGAAAAATATACGAGATCTAGAACTTCAAAAAGCTCAAAAAGTAGCTGCAAAAGCTAGCGCCTCACCAAAATTTGGTGCTCGCACTAAATTAGTTATTGAAATTTCTAATCCAGAGCTTGTCCCTCGAATGTTCTGTTCTCCAGATATCGCAAAAATCCGTGAATTCGCCAAAGGTCAAAATATAGCCGAGCTTGAAATTCCGGGCGTAAAATTAACTGAAGAAAGGACTATCTAATGGCATTTAGTAAAGTTGTAATTCTTGGAAATATTACCCGCGATCCAGAACTTAAAACTACACCAAATGGTTCGAATTTAGCAAATTTTACCGTGGCGATTAACAGAAATTACACCAGTCAATCTGGTGAAAAACAAACTGAGACCTCTTTTGTGGACTGTGTCGCTTGGGGTAAAACTGGTGAAACTATCGCTAAATATTTTCAAAAAGGTCGGCAAATTTTGGTTAGTGGTCGACTAAATCAGCGAACTTGGCAAGACAAAGACACTGGTAGGAATCGTTCAGCTCTAGATGTTGTAGTTGAAGAGTTCAGTTTTGTAAATGATGGCAATAGACAAAATGGAAGTATCTCGCCGAATGAGATTAGCGATGAACCAGTCGACCTAAGCGACATTCCCTTTTAAGGAGTAAAGATGATTAAAAAAGAAGAAACTTTGCATCTCAGAGTCTGTGATTATCTGCGCAAAAACTACCCTGATGTGCTATTTCGCACAGATTTCTCAAGCGGAATGAAAATGACCCCAGGCCAAGCGGCAAAACACAAGAAATTTCAGAAATCCCGAGCTTGGCCGGATCTGTTCATCGCTGAAAGTAATATATTAGCGAGTGGTTTATTTCTCGAAATTAAAGCTGAAAATGTTATTGTTTTCAAGAGGAATGGCGAAATTAGAAAGAATAAGCACTTAATTGAACAAGATAAAATGCTTAAAGAGCTGAGCAAAAAAGGTTATCGCGCAAGATTCGTGATTGGATATGATCAAGCAATTTTCGAAATTCAGCAATATCTCGGCGAACCAAAACCAAAGAAAGTCAAATTTTAACAACTAAAAATGAAAGGATAAATTATGAACAGACCTGATATTCAGCATTTAATTATGCAAGACCTAAAATTCAAAGCGTCGGCTTGGCGCGCAATTGCAATTATCGCCCTAATACTATTTTCAGGTGCGGTTGGATTGTTTATCGGCTCAGAAGCTGAACTCAAAATCACTAAAGCTAAGCTAAACACTACGGTTGATTGCCAAAAGTAAATTAAAACCATTTTCCCGACTTCAGGAATATAGTTTTAAGGAGAAAGAATAGTAGAAATGAACGATTTTACAGTTAGATGGAAAGACAAAAAAGGTGTCGAGCACTCTAAAAATTATAAAACCATAAACGATGCAACTTATGCTCGTAACTGGCTGCTCAAAAAAGGCGCAAGACAAGTCGAAATATTTGTTAATAAGTAAGGAGTTAATATGAAAATTGAAATTCAATTTAAAAACAGCCAAGCTCAAATTCCCATAAAGGTGATCCCTGCTGAATGAAAGCGATATATCGAGGTGTAGCTTGCGCTGAATTATTCAACAAGAAATTCAAAGTTCCGGAACATAAAATGCGAACTTTCGAAAAAACATCTGAAGAGATTAATAAAGCTTTAAAAATTGAAGAAGATCGAAAAAGATACTTAGACAATCAGCAGAAAAAGAAAAGGAAGAAGAAATGAAAAAATATAAATTGCTCAAAGATTTACCTTTTGCGAAAGCTGGTGAAGAACTTTACCTTAAATTTAGTGAAGACAGTGAATTTTTCTTAGCATATAAAGGCACAGATAAAGCATATACTGCTGAATTAAACCCAGAATTTATTGATAACTTCGGTGAATGGTTTGAAGAATTACCAAAATGCTACTTTTCTATAAATAAGTTTAAAAAAGAAGTTCAAAAAGTAAGTGTTAAATATCACCCAAATTGGGTAATCGAAAATCTAAAAAGTTTAGGCCTACTATTTGAAACCGAAGAAGAAACTGAACGGCATATCGATTACTTAATGGCTAAGGAAGTTATCAGGCAAGATACAAAAGGATTTAAGCCAGACTGGGAAAACTTTAATGAAGAAAAATATTATGGAGTTTGGGATTTTGATAGGAAAAAAGCTGATTACTTTTCTTGGGGTATGTATAAAGGCTTAGATATATATTTTAAATCAAA
>CALIMO010000080.1 GCA_938045655.1 uncultured bacterium | reverse complement strand
TTCACCATTCTCAAAAATAAGAGAACAGGCTAAACCATCCATTTTAATATCTGTAAAAAAATCCTCTTTAATATTTGGTTCAAGTTTTTTAATTCTCTCAAACCAATCAAAAATTTCTTTACTGCTAAAAATATCGTTTAAACTTAACATTCTACTAGCGTGAGAAACCTTAGTAAACCCGCCCTTAACCATATTTCCGACTCTTTGTGTTGGTGAGTTTTTTGATATTATTTCTGGGTTCTCAGCCTCAATCCTCTTAAGCTCAGAAAAAAGTGAATCATAAACCGAATCTGGAACGCTTGGATTATCGAGAGTGTGATATTCGAAAGAATAACGGTTCAAAAGCTCTAGCAAATCTTTATATCGAGTGTTTTTATCTGTCCCCATCAACAATCCTTCGATATAAAACATAAATATAAACCGAACTTAAAACACAAGAAAAACAACTCATTAGGAGCATCGAGATCGGTACGATCGGAATATTGACAAAGAATCCATTGATTGAAATCAGCCAATTCATCAACATGATTATTGGAATTATTATAATCGACCAAATTAAAGCAAGTATGAATATTAAAAATAGAATTCTCTTCAATATCGCAAGCCTTCTTTGAGAAACCATATCGCCAGCAATTTTTAGAGCCTGTAGTGGATAGGTTCCTGGAATTGTAACAATAATCATTGCGAAAATTGAGCCCATAACCCAAAAAGCTGAGAGCGAAAATAGCAATAGTATTGCACTAAAAAATACAGCTTGTTCTATTCCGCTCGATAAAAAACTTGTTGTTTTTGCGGCTGCGCCAACAATCGTTGCAATAAATACAGGAACTAATTGCATTAATATTACAATAGCAATAATCGTCATTGAGATAATAGGAGCTCCACAAGAATATAAAGCATCTCTTAAATTTAAGTTCTTTTTTCCACTTAAAATATTTCTGCAAATCTGAACTGTCGCGAGCCAAATAAATAGTACTATTATAGCAAACATCATCTGTTGAATTTCACTTGGTGATTGCACCAAGCCACCACTATTAAACGTTGCTGCCATGATCAATCCAGCTTTGCCAATTTCACCAAAAAAGCCTTCGAAATTTCCACCGTTAGTAGTGTCAACAACGGCTTGTAAGCTCGAAACAAAATTTTGGTCCATTAGCCCAATGAAAACAATACCAGCTAAAGCTGAGACTAAAACAAGATTTCGAAAAATCTTTTTGTTATCCCAAATAAGCTTAAAAACAAGACCTAACAAATTCCAATAGCCCCCGATTTTTAAGGGTCGAACATAATCTATTTTTCTTGAAATTTTAAAGCTTCTATGTGGCCTGCGCGCTTTAAACTTTCTAAACCTTTCCAATATATTTTTTCGTAAATAAATTCTAATTCTTATATACCAAAAATAAACTAAACTGATTTGTTCTTCATTCGAACTTAATATTTTCTTTCTAAACATTAAAACCTCGTGCTATTTTCTTTCAATCTGCTAATTCTGTCATCTAAAGGTGGATGTGTTGAAAATAATCTCTGAAAAAAGCCCTGTTTCATAGGATTGGAAATAAATAAGCTTGCCGTTGTCGAGTTTTGTCTTTCAAGAGGTTTGTTATTTTTTAACTTTTCAAGAGCACTAATTAAGCCATCTGGATATCTAGTTAATGAAACAGCGGTTGCGTCAGCTAAAAATTCACGCTGACGAGAAATTGCAAGTCTCGTTATTGTAGCTAAAAGTGGCGAAATCAAAACAAAAAATAATCCCAAGATTAAAGCGATTGGATTTTTCGAATCCTCATCGTCGTCATTTAGAAAAATAAACCTTAAAACAATATCGGAAAGCACCCCAATAACAGCAGTTAAAGCAACTGCTGCCATTGAGACTCGAATATCATAATTCTTAATATGTGAAATTTCATGAGCCATCACTCCTTCAATTTCAACCTTATCCATATTCTCAAGAAGCCCTGTTGTTGCACAGATTACGGAATTCTCAGGATCAGTTCCGGCTGCAAAAGCATTCATCGAAGAATCATTAATAATATAAAGCTTTGGCATGGGTAAACCAGCAGTAATAGACAATGATTCAACTATTGAATAAAATTCAGGAGCATCTTTTTTTGAGATCGGCTCAGCACCATTCATTTTTAAAGTAATTGCTGTCGAAATCTTATATTGAAATAATGCATAAAAAATAGCAAAAATTAATGTAAAAATAAAAATTGTTAAATCGTTATAGACAT
>CALIMO010000079.1 GCA_938045655.1 uncultured bacterium | reverse complement strand
ACTGGGGACACAAGGCTCTTCAGGCCTCTGCTCTACCAACTGAGCTAAAGAGCCAACCTTTATTAATTATACAGTATAAGCTTTTTTATTGCAAGAGTTTTTTAAAATTTTATTACAGAATAAGCATATCACAAAATTAAAGTTTTGTTACATACTTATGCTTTATTCTTTCGAACTTTCTAAAAATGCAAAGATAAATCCGTCAATTTCGCCGTTTAAGACCTTTTCAACATCTTTTTCTTCATATTTAGTTCGTGTATCTTTAACTATTTTATAAGGGTTCAGAACATAATTTCGAATTTGTGAGCCCCAATCAGCAGATTTCCCAGCTTGAAGTTCACTCAAATTCTGCGCATGCTGTTCTATTTTCATTTGCACGAGCTTTCCACGCAAAATATTCATTGCAGTTTCTTTATTCTGCGTTTGTGAACGTTCATTCTGAATTGCCACAACCGTACCAGTTGGAATGTGTGTAATTCGTACCGCTGAATCAGTTGTGTTTACACCTTGCCCACCCTTTCCGCCAGAGCGATAAACATCAATTCGAAGGTCTTTTTCGGCAATTTCAACATGTTCTGACGTATCAATTTTTGGCAAAACTTCAACTAGAGCAAAAGAAGTTTCACGAGTTCCGCCACTGTTAAACGGTGAAATTCGCACTAAACGATGTACACCATTTTCACTTCGCATTTTACCATAAGCATAAAGGCCTTGAATTTCAAAAACGCTAGTTTTAATTCCGGCTTCTTCACCAACACTTCGCTCAATTTGCTCGGTTTTGAGCTTATTTTTTTCAGCCCAACGTAGATACATTCGCTCCAATATTTCAGCAAAATCTTGCGCATCGGTTCCGCCAACACCAGCCGTAATTCGAACGATTGCATCGCCGCTGTTAAATTCTCCATCAAATAGAAGTTGTTTTTTTAACTCTTCAAAATCATTTTCGAATTGCAAAATTTGAGCTTCAAATTCTTCAAGAAGATCATCATCGCTAAGATTTATTAATTCTAGAATATCTTCAACTTGCGTTTTTAAAACCAGCCAAGGGTGAATTTCCTTGTTTAGATCAGCAAGTTTTTTAACTTTTTCTTGTGCAGTTTTAGGGTTTAGCCAAATTTCTGGATTCGAAATTTCAACCTCTAAATCTGAGATTTGATTTTTTTTGCTTTCAAGATTAAGCTTCAAGCTCGCTTTTTCAAGCTCATTTAAAATTTCGCCAACGCGAGCTTTCAGCTTATCCATAATTTATTTCTTTGCCGCCTCTTCAGCTTCTGCTTCAATATCATCTTCCGTGAAAAGTTTTTCAACAAACAAAAGTACGAAATATACAACGAACGCAATTACCAAAAAGTTAATGATATCATTCAAAAATGCACCATAAGAAAGAACCGCTTCTTTACCTGCTGGTGTTTTTCCCATATTCCAAACAACACCTTTCAAGCCTTCGGCCGATCCAAGAACGAAACCAAGTGGTGGCATAATGATATTATTAATCAAAGATTTAACAAGATCTCCAGAAGCTGTTCCGAGAATTAAACCGATCGCCATTCCGATCAATCCTTGATCTTTAATAAATTTTTTAAAACCCGCAAATTGTGCTTTTGGGTCTACTGCTTTTATTTTTAAAGCAGGTTTCTTTGTAGATTTAGCTTGTTTTTTAGTCATAATATAAATTTTATCATAAAAGGTTTACATTTTCAACAAATTGTTCACCGCGATCAACATAACTTTTAAACATATCAAAACTGGCATGAGCAGGGCTTAAAATAACCACATCACCACTTTTTGCGTTTTCGAAAGCGGTTTTTACAACTTCTTGCATATTTGTTTTTACACCTAAATTTATAAACCGCTCGAATCCACTGGATATCAATTTCTGGGCTAGTTTTTCAGATTCTGCCCCCATTAAAATTACCTTCCGAAGTTCTTGCTCTGGCATTTTTTCAATTTTTTCAATCAGTTCACTTAGATCGGCACCTTTATTGCTTCCGCCAAGAATTAGAATTTTTGGCTTTTCAAAAGAATTTAATGCAGCAATTGCACTACCCGGTGTGGTTGCAATTGAATCATCATAAAATCGCACGCCCTCAAACTCGCGAACAAATTTTAACCGATGTGGTAAACCTGTAAATTTCGAAAGCCCCTCTCGCCAAAAATCGAAGATTTCCTCAATTCCAAAACCCTTTTCACGCAAAAAATCGAAAGTTGCAATCATTGCAGCACAAGCATTTTTTTGATTATGTTCGCCTGGAATTTTCAAAATATCAGTTTCGAAGAGAGCTTCATCTCCCCATAAAA
>CALIMO010000078.1 GCA_938045655.1 uncultured bacterium | reverse complement strand
AAAAGCTTAAACAGAATGCGCGAAAATATTGATGCTAACCTGACTAATTTTAACGAGAAAGTTTCAGAAAAGCTTGAAAGAAATAATTTTCAAATTCAAAATTCAATGGCCAAACAGATTTCTGAGAGTTCGAAAATTGTTGAAGAGGTTTCGAAAAGGCTTACAAAGCTTGATGAAACAAATAACCGCGTTGTGAATGTTGCGGACGAGCTAAAAACACTTCAAAATGCCTTACAAAATCCAAAACAGCGTGGCGTTCTAGGAGAGTTTTATCTTGAGCAAGTTCTTGAAAACGTTTTGCCACCGAATGCTTTTGAAATTCAATATAAATTTAAAAATGGAGAAATTGTCGATGCAGCTATTTTTCTTGATAAAAATAAGATTTTGCCAGTAGATTCAAAATTTAGCCTCGAAAATTATAATCGGATGGTTGAATCTGAAGGTGAAGAGCGAAAGATTCTAGCGAAAAGAGTTCGCGATGATTTAAAAATGCGAATTGATGAAACTTCGAAATATATTCGCCCGAATGAAAATACTATGGACTTTGCTTTTATGTTTATTCCTAGCGAGAGTTTGTATTATGATGCTTTAACTGGAGTTGTTGGTTCGCAGGGTTCAGAACGAGATTTGATCGAATATGCGTTTCGTGATAAGCGCGTGATCGTGGTTAGCCCAACTAGTTTTATGGCGTATCTTCAAACTGTTTTGCAAGGTTTGAAATCATTAAAAATTGAAGAGCAGAGCAGAGAGATTCAAAAGCGAGTTGGCCAGCTTGGCGCGCATATTTCGAAATACGAAGATCTAATGCAACGTCTTGGAAAATCGCTTGGCACAACTGTCAATCATTTTAATAATGCTCATAAAGAGCTTGGTAAAATTGATAAAGATGTGGTGAAAATTTCGGGTGAAGATAATAAAACTGGAGTTGAGCCACAAATACTTGATAAACCTCGTGAATAAAACAAATTTAAAAGAGCAACTTTCGAAAGCTGCTCTTTTTATTGTCAGTAATTATTTTTCTTCTTCAATTGATTTTTGGATTGAGTGATTTAGCACAAAGCCGAGGATTCCACCAATTAATGCTGCACCGATATAGATTGCGATTGCATAAGGAACGTTTTGATTTTTTATAGTGAAGGCTTGAAGCGAGAATGCTACTGCTGGATTAATTATTGCTGAAGATCCGATTAATGTTGCGAGAGATCCTGCAATTAAAACCGCCAAGTATAAACCACTGCCAACGCCAAGCGCTTTTGCCATATTTCCGTTCTTTTTATTGGAAGTTATGGTTGCGACAGAGAATGCAAAAATAAATGAGCCAATAAATTCAGCGGCAAGCGCTAGAATTTCCTTATCTTTTGGGATAGGGTTTGCAGTGAATAGAGTCGGTTTTTGACCATATGATTGTAGAGTATCTTGTGCGCCGACAAAGGCATTTAAAAGCATAAAAGCAACCATCGCACCTAAAACTTGAGCTACGATATAAAAGATAGCTTTAATTGTGTTAATCCTGCGAGTTGCCCAAGCTCCGATTGTAATTAATGGGTTAACGTGAGCTCCACTAACTCCTCCAGCAATCAAAACAATTGACATAAGAATAAACATTACACCGATTGGTTGACCTTGACTAATAATAATGCCAGCCGCGAGTAGAAATGTTCCAATAAATTCAAGCACTACCGCTGAAATAAAACTTGGTTTTGAAATTTCCTCAAGAAAGATAGTATCAGTTTTTTTGTCATTCTTAACGATAGCTTTAACCGTTTTTTCAACTTTCAAAACTTCTTCAGTTACTTTTTTGTGAGCAGTCTTTGAAGATTTCTTTAAATTGGCTTTTTTTGTTGCCATCTTCCCTCCTTATTTTAACTTATGTTTATATTTTATCATAAACTTTTCGAAAATGTCAAAATCTGATACAATATAAATATGGCTTTATATGTAAAACAAGATGATAATCGAACTGAATTGCAAGAAAAGATTGCAGCAGAACTTCGTGAAAAACAGATTAAAAACTCGCTCAAAGAGGGGGGTGAAACGCCAAATAGCAAAGGCGAAATCGTTCAGCCTGAAGATAGTGCGTATCTTGAAGGGACAAAAGAAACCACAGGACTAGCTTTTATATGGCTTTTAGTTTTTGTGGCAATTTTAGTGGCACTTGGGCTTTATATTTGGGTGGCATCACAGCGAGTTTAATTTTTTTAAAAAATCGACAAAAAGATACTGTTATGGTATAATTAAAGATAATTATGGAACAAATTCAACAGATTAGAAATGAACTTTTGGCGGAACTTCAGGAACTCGAAAACCCGAGCGATATTTTGAAATCACCAAAAATTAAAGAACTTTATAAAATTATTCCAACTCTGCCGAATGAGCAAAAAGGTGAATTTGGCGCGAAAGTGAATGATTTAAAAAATGAAATTCAGGCTGAAGTTTCAAAAAAACTTGAAGAAAAAGAGAATGCTGAAGTTGAAGAGATTGATATTACCGCGCCTTTTGCAGAAAGCTCTCGCGATAAAGTTTCTAAAAAACCGCAACTTTTGAGTGCGAAAAATGGTTCAAAGCATCCACTCCAAAAAGAGCTTGAAAAAGTGGTGGACATTTATACACGAATGGGCTTTGAAGCGGTAGAATCTCGCCAGATCGATAACGACTGGAATATGTTTGGTGCGTTAAACTTTCCTGAAAATCACCCAGCACGAGATGGCTACGATACTTTTCGAACGGAGGAAAACTTTATTCCGCCAGCTCATACCTCAACAATGCAGAACCGTGTTTTGAAACATGGTAAAAAGCAACTTGAAGAAGAGGGCCAAATTGCGCATGTTTCTTATGGGCGAGTTTTTCGCAATGAAGACTTAGATGCTACTCATGAACATACTTTTTATCAATGTGAGGGCGTTTTTGTGAGCGAAACTGCGAACTTAGCACAAATGCTTGGCACGCTTCACGCCTTTTTCGAAGAATACTATGGCCAAAAACTAGAAATTCGCACGCAGCCGGGCTATTTTCCGTTTACTGAGCCGAGCCTTGAGTTTTTGATTGAGAAACCTGAGGCACTTGGTGGTAAAAAAGGTGAATGGCTTGAAATGCTTGGTTGTGGAATGATTCACCCAAATGTTTTGGAAGCTGCTGGAATTGATAGTAAAAAATATCGTGGTTTTGCCTGGGGTGGTGGAATTGAGCGTCTCGTAATGCTTAAATATGGAATTTCGGATATTCGTTATTTCGAAAGTGCAAAGTTAGAATTTCTAAAGGAGTTTTAGGTGAAGAAGGCTATTATTATTCATGGATGGACAAAATTTGAAGATTGGAAACAGCTAGATAGGCCTTCGCCAAGTAATGAGGTTTTTATTCCTTGGTTGTCTAAGCAACTGATGGTTAGAGAAATTCATCCTATTGCTATTGAAATGCCCAATTCCTACGCACCAAATTATGAAATTTGGAAAAAGGAACTTGAAAGATTTGAATTGGATGAAGAGACTATTTTGGTTGGCTGGTCTTGTGGGGGTGGATTTTTACTTAGATATTTGAGCGAAAATAATATTCGGGTTAGAAAACTAGTCTTACTTTCACCATGGATTGGGACTTTTGATAACGATATAGATAAATATGAATTTGATGAATCATTCTTCGATTTTAATCTTAGTGAGAATATTTATGAAAGAGTCTTGGAAGATATAATTTTACTAGAAGCTGAAGATGAAGTTAAAGAAGTACTTATGTCGATCGAAAAAATAAAA
>CALIMO010000077.1 GCA_938045655.1 uncultured bacterium | reverse complement strand
TAGTGGAGATGAACTAAAAACTGCGGCTGAAATTGCTCAAGACTTTAACGGTGGAGCTATAACTTCTTTGCCACTTGTTAATGAAAATGATCAGTCTGCAAATTATTTCACAACAGGGGTAATTAATTCAGTGAGTGCAGTTCTACCAAAAGCTGGAACTTATAATTATAGCCAAATTCAAGCTTATATTTCAAAAAATACAATTGGTGGTGAGGCTATTAAAGAAAACGCTAAAATTAAAATTTTAAATGGTACGAATTATTCAGGATTAGCGGCACAAGAACAGAAAAAGCTTGAGAAAGAAGGCTTTAATATTCAAGATATTGATTCTGCACCAAAGCGAGACTATGCTAAAACTAAAATTTATTATGTAAAAGAAGATTCGAAAACCGCAACAATTAAAAAACTTGAATCTAAATATTCAATCAAAGCTGAAAAATTACCATCAGAATTATCAAAAATAGGAGAAGGTTCAGATATAATTATTTTGTTAGGTGAAGATAATGGCAATTAATTTGACTAAAAAACAAGTTGAACTATTGAATTTTATAGAAGTTTTTATTGAAGAATCTGGTTATAGCCCAACATATCGCGAAATTGCTCGTGGTATGGGCTATAAATCTGTTGCAACGGTAGCAAAGCATATCGATAATTTGGTTTTAATGGGAAAAATAACTAAATCTGATGGTGGTGAAGCTCGTTCGATTTCTATTAAGAAACAGATATCGGAACTTTCTGGTGATGAAAAAAATATTCATGATTTTTTAGTTAAGAAGCGAGACTTCTACGCCGAAAATAATCAAATCGAACAAGCGAGAAAAATTGATGATGCAATTCTGACTTTGTGGTATTAGAATATTGAAAAAATAAAGTGTTTATGTTTTAATGATAATTAGCGATGGATATTTTTAAGAGTTTCGAAAAATTTATAACAGGATTTTTAGATTACGACTGGTTCGAACCAATCACAATTATTCTTATTGCAGTTTTTGCAAGTTTTTTATCGCGTAGAATTATTGATTTTGCTTTTAGTGTTCGTAAGAAAACTAAAAAAATAAAGCGCTCCGAAGAACGTTTAAAAAGAAATGAAACAATTTCGAAAATTGCAAAAACTACAATTGACATTGTTATTTGGATGACTGCAGCGATAAACTTTCTTAGCTCAATTGGTGTTAATGTTGCATCTTTAATGACGGGTGCTGGTTTAATTGGTGTCGTGGTTGGTCTTGGTGCTCAAACGACAACGCGTGATATTTTAGCGGGATTTTTTATTGTAGGTGAAAATCAATATCGAGTTGGAGATACAATTGAAATTATGGTTGCTGGAAGGTTAATTTCGGGGAAAGTTGAAAATATTTCTTTGCGAATTACTCAGGTTCGTGATGGTGATGGAAAAGTTCATACAATTCGAAATGGTGCAAGCGAAGCGGTGACTAACCTTTCATTTAAATATGCTAATGTTAACTTACTTTTTGGTGTATCTTATGATACGGATATTGATGTTTTGGAAAAGGTGATAAATAATGTTGGGCTAAAAATGCTTGAAGATCCGGAATTGAAAAAAGATATTATTGAGCCAATTGTATTCGTACGAGTGAATAAATTCTTGGATTCCTCGATGGAAATTAAGTGTTTAGGAAGGGTAAAAGCTGGAAAACAATGGAATGTTGCCGGAATTTTTCGGCGGGAAATCAAGAAAGCTTTTGATGAAAACGATATTATTTTGCCTTATCCACAAATGGTTATTCATGATGTAAATCGAATTACCGCTAAAATGAAAAGCTCAAAAGCTCGCACTCGTCACCAAAAGCATTCATCCATAAAACAAGTTAAAAAATAAAACCCTTTTCGAAAGAGTTTTATAATTTACGGCGATTATTCGGGCATTCTTCATATTTTCCAGCCTCACAAAATGAGCAATTTTCTTTTTCACAGGCTGAGAAATCATCTGATCTATGTGCGAAAGATTGACTTTTTACGGTTTTAAAGTTTGAGTCAATTCTCTGAAAAATTATACTTTGGGCTTGAACTTTTTTGCGCGAATAGTTACATTTGGCAAAATACATTTTAAAAATTTTATAAATTGCAGAAGAGTAGCCTTTTTCGGCTTTGATAAGTAAATCTTCTGGAATGTCTAATTCGACTATTCGTTTTAGAAATTTGTGCGAAACTCTAATTTTTACCATATTTTCACCTCCGAAAATGTACTAAGATGCTATTATTATAT
>CALIMO010000076.1 GCA_938045655.1 uncultured bacterium | reverse complement strand
CTTTCGAAAGTGAAATTACTGAAACAATCATGATTGCACAGCCAAAATATTGCAAAAAATAATTATAAACTGGCGTAAATTTCTTTTTGTTGAGCATTTTTTCAGCTCGTTTGTCGCCGGAATTAATTCTGCGCTGGAGCTCAAATTCAGAAAATTCAATTTCCTTTTCTTTCAAAGAAAAAATAATAAGCATTAAAATTAAGCAAATTATACTTATAACTAACATATTTTTATTTTATCACACTTATGTATTTTGAAAAAGCTTATTTTTATGTTAAAATAGTAATAGTTAGTGAAAAAGGAGGAAAATGTCTACTAATAAAAATAAGGCAAAAAATCTTCAAAAAATAAAAGATTTTATAGCCGATAATAAATTTGCAATAATTTTTACAGTTTTGGTTGTTCTTTTTTTGAGTGGAATGATTTGGCTATCAAACCTTCAAAAGATTGATTTGAGCAATATTGATATTTCGAAAGAGATTTCTTCAAGTAAAAATTCAGGCGATATTTCTGAACATATTTATCATAAAAACAACTCAAAAGTAACTTTGGTTGAATATGGCGATTTTCAATGCCCAGGATGTAAAACTGCAGCCAGCCGCGTTAAATCAATCGCAGAAGAATATAAAGATAAGGTTAATGTGATATTTCGAAACTTCCCATTAGTCACAATTCACCCAAATGCACTTGCTGCAGCGAGCGTTGCCGAAGCAGCAGGTTTGCAAGGAAAATATTGGGAAATGCACGATTTGCTTTACGACAAGCAAGATGAATGGACGGCTTCAACTGCTAGCGAGCGAATGGAATATTTCACAGAATACGCTAAAGAGTTAAATCTAAATATCGACCAATTCAAAAAAGATATTGAGAGTGATAAAGTGAAGGCAAAAATTAAATTTGACCAAGCTGTTGGTTCGAAAGCAAAAGTAACTGGAACGCCTTCATTCAAGCTTAACGGCAAAGATTTGTCTTCTGATATTTGGGGTGATGATGCAAAATTAAAATCAGCCTTAGACGAAGCAATTAAGAATCAGAAATAATCCCATAATAAAATCTCACTCGGTAAAGAGTGAGATTTTCTTTTTGTCACTTTTTATTGTTCAATGTAGCGTTGCCATTCAGCAGGCACCACATCCACCGCAATTATTTTCTTCCTTGAAGGAGGAAAATTGATTTTGATAGGCATGTGTTCTCCTTTTATTCATGCAACTCACGCGCTCGACCGATTTCTTTATTTAATAAATTTTACACGTTTTTGCGCGAGCCTATGAACTATTCTATCAAAAAAAATAACAAATGTCAAGAAAACACGCTATTTTTATGGTTCCTCCCAAAAATAACATTAGCGCTTATACTTATATAATACATCATTTTATACACAAGCACAATACTTTTTATTATTTTTATGGTTTTCGAAAAATCGCCAAAGTTGCTTCAACTTCTTTTGAAATATTGTGTTTTTTACACCATTCGTTAACTGCCTTTGAAGCTCCTGGTAAGGCTTGATTTCCATAGTCATCTACAACAACGATTGCACCACTTTCAAGATTATTCCAGATTAAATTAAGCGGATCTAAAATTGAATCATAATAATCTCCATC
>CALIMO010000075.1 GCA_938045655.1 uncultured bacterium | reverse complement strand
TTTTTTGAGGCTGAACTTCAGTTTCTTTTCTTGCTTGAATTTTTTCATTTTTTGAAACAACTTTTTTTCGAATCGGTGAATTTTCAAGCTTTTTGATATTTCGAATTGGTTTTTCACCGCCATATGTTTCTAAAATTGGGCTTTCGAAAGCAATTTTCTCTTCTCTTGCCAAAAGTGAAACACCAAAATTGTCGCGGTGATGTTCTGGTGGAACGGGCGCACTAAAATCATCCAAAATTCGAACTCTTGGTTTTTTATAAACAGATTTTTTCTCATTTTTTGGTTTTTCAACAACCTTTTCAACATTTCGAATTTGTACTTTTTCGTTATTTTGATGCAATTGGTTTGCCGACTGCGGAGCTTTTCGTGCAAAAACCATTTTTTGTTGCTCACGAGAATGCTCAATCTGGCTTTCGATTTTCGAAAAAACCTCATTATTTTTCTCTTTCGAATTTGGCACAACACCATTTTCAAGATAGCTTCCAACTGCCTTATCTAATTCTTCAAAATCTATATCTCGCATATTTTTCCTTTTACTTTTTTATTGTTTCAAAAACTTTTTCTGCAATTTTAGCGAATTTTTCAACGCTCAAGCTTGCTCCGCCAATTAGCAAACCATCTATTCCTTTAATATTTGCATAATCCGTTGCGAATTCTGGCTGTACACTTCCACCATAAACTACTTGAATATTCTCAGCAGTTTTTGCGCCATAAAGTTGTTTTATTTGATTTCGAATAACTTTTACCGCTTTTCGAATATCATCAGGATTAGCATTCACGCCAGTTCCGATCGCCCAAACCGGTTCATACGCAATAATCACTTTCGTAATATCTTCACTTGATACATTTGCAAGCCCGCCAATTAGCTGATCATTCAGAACTAAATCAGTTTCATTATGATTTCGCTCATCAGATGTTTCACCAATACACAAAATTGGTCGAATATCGTTTCGAATTGCTGCAGCAACTTTTGCACGAATATCTTTATCTGTTTCGTGAAAAATATTCCGCCTTTCAGAATGGCCAACTAGCGCATATTGAACAATTCCGCGGAGCTGTGAAATTGCTATTTCGCCAGTAAAAGCTCCGTGATCTCGCCAGTAAAAATTCTGTGCCGCTAACTTAAATTGCCTATGATTAACTTGCAAGCTTAAAGACTGCAAAGTGAAAGTTGATGGCGCGAGAATAATTTCCATTCCGCGATGAGCTTGAATTTTATCACTCAATTTATGCAAAAAAATACTCGATTCCTGCATATTTAAGTTCATTTTCCAGTTAGCGATAACAAGTTTTTTATCCATAATACTTTTATTTTATCATTTTATTTTATTTTTGTAAATTCTTATGCTTTATTTTCTAGAACTTCAAATCCTGGTAAAATTTCACCGCTCATCAATTCAAGAGCCGCACCGCCACCAGTTGAAATTAATGAAAAATCTGCATTCTCCACATTTTGACTCGACCAATCCAAAACAAAAGCTGAAGTGTCACCACCACCAACTATTGATTTTGTACCATTTTTTGTAGCTTTCGAAATTGCAGAACAAGTTTTAGAAGAGCCTTTTGCAAAATTCTCAAATTCAGCATAGCCAATCGTTCCATTCCAAACTATCATTTTTGCATTTAAAATTTCATTTTCAATTCGCTGAATCGATTTTTCTCCTAAATCAAGAATAATCTCGTTTTCTAAAACCGCCGTAACAGGCTTTTCGATTCTCTCAGCATTTTTCGAAAACTCACTCGCCACAGAAACATCTTCTGGCAAAATTATGAAACTTCGCAAACTATTAAACCCAACTTTTTGCTCCGCAAGCTCAAAAATCTGCTCAATAATCTCATTTTGGCCATCTTCAATTCGGCTTTTTCCAACTTCAACATTTAAATATTTTAAAAAAGTATTAGCCATAGCTCCAGCTACGATAATTTTATCAGCTCGCTCAATAAATTTCTCAATTAACGGCAGTTTATCAGATATTTTTGCGCCACCCATTACCGCCACAAATGGTCTTTCGGGGCTCTTAAAAGCCTGCAAAATTGTCGAGTATTCTTTTTCAAGCAACAAACCGGCTACGCTTGGCATTTTTTTAGCAATTTCACTAGTTGAGGTATGTTCACGATGAATAACACCAAAACCATCTTGCACGAATAAGTCCGCACCAGTAACCTGTGCTAACGCTTCCGCAAATTCTGGTAAATTATTTTTTTCAGCCTTCGAAAAACGCAAATTCTCTAACATTTCAATCTTATAATCATCGTTTGCATCTTTCATTGAAACCGAATATCGTGTTCGCGGAAATATTGGCGTAGTGTGAAAATTCATCGGAAAATTCAAGCCTTCAGCTTGTAGAAGCTCACGCAAATTATTAAAAACTGGTCGCAAAGAATATTTTCGAGTTCCATTAGGCAAATGTTCAAGTTCATCCAAATCAGCAATTCCTTCAATTGATTTTGGTCGCCCCATATGCGAAATAATAATTATTTTTTTCACCCCTCGTTCAATCAGATTTTTTATTGTTGGTAAACTCGACCGAATTCGATAATTATTCAAAATCTTTGCCGAGCCACTTTCTGAGTATTCAATAGGCACGTTATAATCTGCACGAAGTAAAATTACTTTCCCTCGCACATCAACGTCATTTATAGTTTTTTTGTTAAACATTTTATTCCTTTTTATTTTGAAAATATTTTACACAATTTTAACATAAACTCATTAATTATTCAACTATTTTATTTCATAGGCTATATATTTTATATTACTAAAAAATAGCAAAACTCTAATTCTATCCATACCCAACTCTATAAAATATATTGCACTAATTTAATAATAAACTATTGACATATTAATAATTTTGTGCTATAATGATAACATAATCATCCAAAAAATAAAAAGTATCAAAATAAAAAATGATTATAGAAAGGAAACATTTTGTTTAAAGTTATTCGAGTAAATCAATCTGAAGAATCTTATTCAGTAAACGTTCGAACAAGTCGTGAAAAATAATTAAGACTCTCAAGAATCTAAAAAATCGCCCGCTGTCCTTGGGGCGATTTTTAAATATTTTGATAAATTGTCAATCGTTATTATTTAGTAGATTTTGCCATTCGTTTACGTTCATTTGAATCAAGATAGCGTTTTCGAAGACGCAAATTCTGCGGTGTAACTTCAAGAAGTTCATCATCTTCAATAAAATCAATGCATTGTTCAAGACTTAACTGAGTAAATGGAGTTAACTGAACCGTACCATCGGAAGATTTTGAACGCATATTTGTAAGGTGTTTTTCTTTCACGACATTAATTTCAAGATCTTCTTGGCGATTATTTAAGCCAACAATCATTCCGGCATAGACTTCAGTTCCCGGACCAATAAATAATTCCCCACGGCTCTCCGCACTTTGAAGCGCATAAGGTGTCGATACTCCTTTTTCGAAAGCGATCAATACGCCATTTCGGCTTGAAGGAATTTTAGCTCCCATCTCTTGATAACCGTGCGGTAAGCTATTCATAATAATCGTGCCTTTTGTAGCGGTTAGCATTAGATTTCGAAGACCAATCATTGCGCGTATTGTAATAATATAAGTTAAGCGAGTAGCTCCTGTTGGTAGGCTTTCTTGGGCACGCATTTCCGCTCGGCGAACCCCCATCTCTTGGCTCACCGCACCAACAAATTCGGGCGCTACTTCAATAATTAATTCTTCAACTGGCTCTTTTTCAATACCATCTTCTTGAATTGTAACCACTTGCGGGCGACCAACTTCAAACTCAAAGCCCTCACGGCGCAAGGTTTCAATCAAAACAGAAAGGTGGAGTTCACCACGACCTGAAATAATAAAACCAATTCCACTTTCTTCAACTTGTAGTGAAACATTTGTTTCGAGCTCTTTCTTTAGCCGATCGCCAATTTGACGTGAAGTCGTAAACTCACCTTCACGGCCTTTCATCGGGCTGGTGTTTGGGCCAAGATACATCGAAAGAGTTGGCTTTTCAACCTCAATTGTTGGTAAAGCCTCAGGATTATTTATATCTGCCAGAGTTTCACCAATTTCAGCTTCAGAGACACCCGTAATCGCCACGATATCTCCAGCAAAGGCTTCTTGAATTTCCTCACGGTTCAAACCACGATATGCAAAGAGTTTATCAATTTTAGCCTTTTTAACCGTGCCGTCTCGCTTAATTAACGCAATTTGTTCGCCAGATTTCACTTTTCCGCGAGAAATTCGCCCAATCGCATATTTTCCTAAGAAATTATCATAAGTCAAAGAAGTTACGAGCAATTGAAAACCACCTTCAAGTTCAACTTTTGGCGCAGGAATTTCGTTGATAATCGCATCAAAAATCGGCTCAAAATTTGCATATGCCTCAGGATTTTCTGGCACTTCTGGCCAAGCTTTGCCATCGCGACCAATTGCATAATAAGTTGGATACAATAATTGATCGTCATTCGTAGCAAGCTCCAAAAATAAGTCCGAAACTTCATCATTCACTTCTGTAATTCGACGAGCTGGTTTATCAATTTTGTTTACCACCACAATTGGTTTTAAGCCAAGTTCAAGCGCTTTCGAAAGCACAAACTTTGTTTGCGGCATTGGTCCCTCTTGAGCGTCCACAACCAAAATTACACCATCTGCCATATTCAACGTGCGTTCAACCTCGCCAGAAAAATCGGCATGCCCCGGCGTATCAATAATATTGATTTTATAATCACCATGATAAATTGACGTCTGTTTTGCAGTAATAGTAATTCCGCGCTCCGACTCTTGATCTCCTGAGTCCATCAAAAGTGTCTGGCTCATTTCAGCCTGATTTTCACGAAAGGTATTACTCTGTTTTAAAAGACCATCCACCAAAGTGGTTTTTCCGTGGTCAACGTGAGCAATAATCGCTACATTTCGAATATTTTCCGATTTCATATTTTCTCTCTATTAAAAATTATTATAAAACTTTAAATATTCTACCATTTTTTTCGCTAAAAATCAACTAAACTATTTAGAGAAATTACGCCACCAAAGAATTTTATTTGTAACATT
>CALIMO010000074.1 GCA_938045655.1 uncultured bacterium | reverse complement strand
TTCAATCATAAAAAATCTCGTATTATAAAATCAATTATAATACTTATGTTTTTAAAAATCAAGATGATATTGCTGTGATCGCAGCTTTTGACCTCTGGTTTTTATTCCAAATTTGCCAAACCGCAATTTTTGTAGGAATTTCACCTGACCAGATTTGGATAGGTGAAAGCTTTCCCAGGTTTACATTAGAATTTAGCGGAGATGAAAAAACTTCGCCATTTTCAGAAATAATAAAGTTTTCGTTATTTAAAGTTAAAATTTGAGCAGGATAAGAAAGCGTAAATTTATGCATAACTTCAACAATATTCGAAAGATTCATCGAGAAAGTTAGAACTTTTGGGTAAAAAACTTTCGAAAAAATCTTTTGAAGTTGTGCAAAGCTTGCCAAAATACTTATATTCTCTTTTAATAAAATCTCGCTAAAAGAATCAAGTAAAATGTCAACCGCATCGCGAGCGATAAAAATAGACTTCTCGCTTTCAAGAATAAACTTTTCGAAAAGAATTGCCGTTTCGGAGTTTTTGTTCGTATCTCCAATAAATAAAATAGAATCCGCCCACTTTTCACCAGCTTTAAAATCTGCCCAAGCTTCATTCGAAAATCCACCAGAAAGATTACTTTTTGCGAAGATTAGCTCACTTGAATTAATTTTAATGTCTTTTTTTAAACTGTTTGGTAATAAAATTCGAACCTCCCCAACACCAGTCTTTAAAGCAGTTTGGTGTGAAGTTGCGAGTCCGCGAAAAGCCCCTGCTCCGCCGCCAATAATCAAAAGCTTGCCTGCATGTATTTTTTGCTCGGGCTTATTCCAAGCGATTTCAGGAAAAAGTAATTTCGAAGATTGAACTTGCCAAAAATCAAACATCTTTAAGCTCCAGCGAAATTGGACAATGATCGCTCCCCATAATTTCGTTATGAATTTCGGCTTTATTTTTTTCTGAATTTAATGATTTTGAAACAACAAAATAATCAATCCGCCAGCCAACATTTCGTTCGCGAGATTTTGCAAAATGGCTCCACCAAGTGTAAATTTCGGCCTTTTCTGGGTTTTGATTTCGAAAAATATCAAATAAATCAGCTTTTAAGAAATTAGAAAATCCAAGTCGCTCTTCATCTGTAAAACCGTGTTTTCCTCGATTAGCTTTTGGGTTTGAAAGGTCAATTTCCTCGTGGGCAACATTTAGATCACCACAAAAGATAACCGAACTCGGCTTAAAAATATCTTGCGGATTTTCTTCGATAATTTCTAAATTTTCTGCAAAATCTTCTTTTGAAAATTCGCCATTTTCTAGACCTTTCGAAAAAGCCAAAAAGGCTGCATCCCAATTTTCTCGCAATTTCAAGCGGCCCAAATCGTTTTTAGTATTTGGAGTATAAACTGTAATTAGCCAAAAATTATTAAATTTTGCAGCACAAATTCGCCCTTCGGTTGTGGCATCACCAAAATTATCTCTAAGTTCAAAATTTTCTAAAATTTTTTTTGGAAAATTTCGTAAAATTGCTTGCGGTTTTTGCTTTGACCAGATTGCCGTTCCCGCATAGCCTTTTCGTTCGGCGTGAGAATAAAATTTAAAATATTCAGGATATTTTTCGTCAAAATTCTCTTTCGAAATTTGCATTTCATCAATTTTAATTTCTTGAAAACATGCGATATCGGGATTTTTTAGGCTTAAAAATTCCGCTAAATTTCCTTTTTTTTCGACCGCACGAATTCCATTAACATTCCAAGAAAAAATTTTCATCTAATACCTCTTTAACATTCTTGCATTTTCGCGTTCAGATTGGCGGCGTTTTAAAGTTTCACGCTTGTCATATTGTTTTTTACCTTTTCCGAGTGCGATTACAATTTTAATAAAGCGACCTTCGGCTAAAATTTTAACTGGCACAATCGTGAAACCTGCCTTCTTTTGGCTCGAAAAATCCTCAATCTGTTTGCGAGTTGCGAGTAGCTTTTTTGGCGAAGTATCAATAGTGTCGGCTTTCGAAATTCCCTCACCCTGATTTTTGAGCGAAAAACTTGCATTATTGAGCCAAAGTTCTTCACCTTTTCGTCCGTTTCGAAGAGTTACGAAAGCACCCTTTAAACTAACGCGGCCATCACGCACCGCACGAACTTCAACTCCACGCAAGCTCATTCCAGCAACAAGCTCGTCGCCGAGTTCATAATCGAATCGCGCTCGACGATTAACAATATTTTTAGCAGAAGTTTTTGGCTTTTTCATCTTAAAAATTATACCATTTTAGGCTATT
>CALIMO010000073.1 GCA_938045655.1 uncultured bacterium | reverse complement strand
TAATACGATTAGCTAAACCTGGGTGAGCATCAGAATCATGGATCACAATTGGAATTCTCAAAATCCAAGCGCTTATTCCAACAGGAACACAAACAAACCCGCCTTTGCAGAAAATAACATCTGGTCGCCAAAAAATTAGTTTGAAAAAAGACTGGAAAATACCGGCAATATTTCGAAAAATATCTATAAGATTTCCAAAAACAACACTTGGAATTGTAAGATGCTGCCAAAAAGTTAAATGATTATAGCGGCGAAATTTTCCACTTGAAATTTTCGAAATTTTAACTCTTTCGCCAAAAGAATCAGTCATTATTTTTTTAGCCTGCGGTGCAAATTTTTTATCACACCAAAAATGTAATTCTACTTTTGGATTTTTCTTTAAAATTTCTTTAAAAACTGCCACGATTGGAACTACGTGACCGCCCGACCCGCCGCCGACTGCCAATATTTTCATTGCCTTCCTCCTTAAAATCTTCAACTTGAGTAAATGATGTGTAATTCGAAATATTAAACACAACACCAAGAACTGTCAAAATAACAACCAAGCTCGTTCCGCCATAAGAAATTAACGGAATTGTAATACCTTTAAGCGGAAATAGGCCAACCATCGCTGCGATATTAATAATTGTTTGCGAAGCTAGCCACCCAGCAACACCGGCCACAAAAAGTCGGCTTGCAGGGTTTTCCATTTTTGAAATAATTACAAGAAGCTGATAAAACAGCCCAAAATAAATTGCAATAATAAAAATTAAACCAACAAAACCAAACATTTCACCCATTACGGCAAAAATTGAGTCGTTAATGGTTTCAGGCAAATAACCAGCAGATTGGACTGAATTTCCAATCCCTAAGCCCAAAACTCCGCCCGAGCCAATCGCGAGCTTTGCATTACAAATGTGATATTGATCCTTACCACTTTCAGTCAAAATATTGCTACAATCACCGCTCGAAAAAGTTAAAATTCGAGAAATTCGATGAGGTTCGAAAACAATCAGAAGAACAACCCCAGCCAAAACCAACACACCAATTGGAATTAATTTTTTAGACTTCATTCCCGCAATAATAAACTGGAATGCAATTGCAATAATAATTGTCGTTGCTGTTCCAAGATCTTTTTGAAAACCAGCAATCACCAAAAGCACCGCGATAATCACAACTGAAGCCGGTAGAATCGTTTCTTTATAACTGTTGATTTTTCCCTTCGAAGCTTGAGCGCCAAGGAAAGTTGAAAGAAGCAAAATCACGCCAATCTTTAAAAACTCAGCCTGTTGAAAACTGAAGCCAGAAAAGCCAAACCAGCGACAAGCTCCATTTTCACAAATTACGGGAGGAAGATTGAACAACGCTAAGCCAGCAAGGGCTACACATAAAATTAGAGAAAAAATAAAGAATTGTAATGATTTCGAAAAAATCCAGTTGAGAGGAATTGCCTTCATTCCAAAAAAGAAAACCAAACCAACCACAATATAAATTAAATGTCGCCAGAAGAAATAATAATCATCATAGTTCGCACCTTTAGCAATATTCAATGAATTTGCCCGCTGCGGGCTTAATGAAAACATTACAACCAAACCAATCAGTAGCAATAGACAAATAAAAAGAAATAGCATATAATTTGCACGATGCTTGCGGATTTTTTCGAAGCCCTCAAGATTAAGGCGTTTTTTATTGTCAGCTTTAACACTTTCGTAAATTCTCATACAAGGATTTACGATGAAAATTAAAAACATTGAACGAATTAAAAATATAACTCGCTCCAAAAAACCTGCAAAATCACCGTTTAAAAATTGCTGAAAAATCACAGAAAAATTATCATTCTTCAAATCACTTTTCAAAAAGCTTTGGTTGCGTGATTTTCGAAAAGATGAACTTCGAACTTGTGGCGTTCGAGCTTGACGACGAGACGAATAGTTTTCGAAACCTCGTCGTTCACTCAAATTCCTATTCCTTCTTTCCATTTTAAAGAATTTTATGCTCTGCCAGCGCTAAAATTACACCAATAAAGGCCATAACCATTCCGATAATCCAAAAACGCATTGTAATTTTAGTTTCTTCCCAGCCAGTAGCTTCAAGATGATGATGAATTGGTGCAGAGATAAAGATTTTTCGTTTAAATACTTTTTTCGAAAAAATTTGAATCGCGCTTGAACCAGCTTCAATCACAAAAATTAAGCCAATCACAGGAAGAAGAAGGAGCGAATTTGTAAGCATTGCAACCACTCCGAGAGTCGTTCCCCAAGCGAAAGAGCCAACATCGCCCATAAAGAAACGCGCAGGATAGACATTAAACCATAAATATGCAAGTAGTGCGCCAAGAACAGTAAAACAAAATACCGCTAAATTATGCTGATTCTGAACGAGAGCAATAATTCCAAAAGCACCGAAAGCAGCACTCAATAATCCACCCGCCAAACCATCAAGCCCATCAGAAATATTTACGGCATTACTTGTTGCAACAATCGCAAAAATAAAGAGTGGAACCATCCAGTATCCAATTTCAATGTTACCAATAAAAGGAATCATAACACTTGTAAAGTGAAGTTTAAAAGTAAAAAACCACGCTAAGAAACCCGCAAGAGAGATAATCATCGCAAACTTAACAGGCGCACGGAGTCCAGCATCTTTACGATTCGAACCCCAAATATTTAAGATGTCATCGATTAAACCAATAAATGCACCACCAGCAAGCCCAGCAAGTGGCAACCAAGTTTGCTCACGCTTCAAATTTAATAGAACAGAAATGATAATAACTGCAATTACGCCAATAATTCCTGCCATAGTAGGAATATTACGTGCAATTTTTTTAGCATGTAGTTTATTTACAACAGTTAAAGCTTCACCTGTAACAGATGCTGTTTTTTGCTTCTTCCAGAATTTATATTTATAAGCAACAAAAGTATAAAGTGGCGTTAAAGCCATTGCCAGAACGAACCCAGCAAGACTAAATAATGCAGAAACGATTAATTGATTTGTGATATTTAACATATTCCCTCTTTAATTCTTTGGTTTAATCTCTAAATAATTTAATAGCCAGTTTGAAATTTCGGTGAAAATCGGTGCGGCATCTTTCGACCCTTGCAGATTCTGATTTTCACCCCAAACCGCTACCATTATAACATACTCGGCTTCATCTCCGCCACCAAAACCAACATAACTACCAATTGTCTGATAATCAACATATTTTCCCCCAACGATCGTCTGGCTTGTTCCGGTTTTTCCGCCAATTTGATAACCCGATGGATCTTTTGCACCACCAACTTTTCGAACACCTTCCAGAACTTGCTTCATCTGTTCACTGGTTTCTTTCGAAATTACCGCTTCTTTATTAATTTCAGGCTCTTTTTTCGAAAGCTTTCCATTTTCATCAACTATTCCTTCAATCAGGCTTGGCTTATATAAAGTTCCACCATTCACTAGTGAAGAAAAAGCATTTGCCGTTTGAAGCATTGTTGTGGTCATACCTTGACCAAAAGTCATATTCGAATATCGAACCGCATTTCCTTCAGCTTTTTTTGGTGAAACTAGCAAACCTTTGCTTTCAAGAACTTCAATTCCAGTCTCCTGCCCAAGCCCAAAACGATTATGGAAATAATCATAAATCTTATCCCGAGCGGTTGAGTTAAGGCTTCCGCCACCAAGGAGCTTTCCAATAGTCACCATTCCAGTATTGAGCGAATAATTCATGGCTGTTTGAAGAGTAATCGAACCAGTATGCCCCAAAACTGCATTTTGAATTACAATATCTTCAATTCTAATTGAATCAGTATTGTTATATCGAGTTGAAGGACTTGCAACGCCTTCATTAATTCCTGTTGCCATAGTGAAAGATTTTATCACCGAGCCATTCTCATAAGCCATTGTTGTAGTATTATTATTATATACTGAGCTTTTTTCAACTTTACCATAATCTGCTGGGTTGTAAGTTGGATAGTTTGCCATTGCCATAATTTTGCCATTTTTTGGATTCATAACCAAAACTGAGCCATTTTTCATACCTTTTGACTCCATTTGTGATTTTAAAACCTTTTCAACGCGAGCCTGAATATTACGATCAATTGATAATGCAATGTTTTTACCATTTACGGCTGGCTTTTCAATATTTTCGCTCCCAACTTCAATAACCTGATTAAACGCATCAGTAGTAATTTTTTTATAGCCATCAGTCCCTGTTAACTCTTTATTCATTGCCTGTTCGACACCATAATTTCCACCATTATCATTTACAAAACCAAGAACTTGCGCAGCTAAATTTCCCTCAGGATAAACTCGGCGAGTTTCTGCAGTAAATCCGACCCCATGAAATTTCTTTTCACGAATTGCATTTGCCTGCTTTAATGAAAGTTTAGTTCCAACAACTTGATATCGCGTGCTGGTTTTTTCGAAAAGCTTTTCAAAATCATCTCTTAAATTTCCGCCAGCAATTTTTCTAAATTCTGAAATAATTTCACTTTTTTTAACTTTTTTTGAATTTGCAATTTCCTGCGGGTCAATCCAAAGCGTATAAACAGTTTCATTCAAAACCATTTTAGTTAGTTTTTTGCCGTCCATTGCATAAATTAAACCGCGTTGAGCTTTAATTTCAAATTGTTTTCTCTGACCTTTATCGGCGGGCGCGATAATCTGCGCCTTCAATAACTTGCAAGAAAAAAAGCCGAACCACAATTACCGCAAAAACCCCTAAAATTGAGACTGCGAGATAACCTGTTCGACTTTTATTCTTAAAACCTAAAATCATATAATTCTATTTTATCACACTTTTTGTGATTTTTCGAAAAAAGCTTAACCTTATTTTGCGTAAGAAACTGACGCCGGAGTTGTCATTTTCTTTGCGACTTCGCTATTTTCAATATTCGAAAGCGCTGTAAGTCGTGCATTTTCCACTTCTAAATCAGCCTTTTTAGTTTCTAAATCTGAAATTTTCGAATCAATTTGCTGAATTTCGTTTCCGTAAAGCGCCGGTTTAGAAGAATTCATTAAGAAGATAATTCCAAGAACCGCAATCAAAACACCAAGCATCAAAAATTGCGTTACTGCACCAAGTTTTGCTGTTGGCTGAAAAATAGCGATATTGTTATTTCTTCCATATGACCGCGACGAAACTTGTGTTTGGCGACGGCGACTAACATAATTTGTGTTTGTTTTATACATTGGTTTTTTGTTGCGTTAAATTTAATATTCAATAAAATAAAGCACCAGACCAGTTTTTTCGGCTGGTGCTTTAAAGTTTAGTTTCTGTTTTAAATTTTTGTTTTTGTTTTTCGAAAGTGTCAAATACTATCGAAAATTAACTTTTACGCGAGCTTGTTCGTTAGCGTAGCTTACTTTGATTGTTTTTGGCATCTCGCCTCCTTTTGTTTTTTTATTTTCTAATGCTTACTCGCAACTTTGCGCTGCGGGCTCGCGGATTATTAACATCTTCTTTCGCACCATCAAGCGGTTTTTTTGTAATTGTCTTAAATTTAGACTCTAAACCTTTTTTCGAATCATCTTTGAAATAATTCTTCACTATTTTATCTTCAAGACTGTGAAAAGTTATAATTCCAACTCTTCCACCTGAATTTAACAGTTTCGGAAGCAATTTTAAAACATCCTCAACTTGTTGAAGTTCATTATTTACCGCGATTCGAATCGCCTGAAAAGTGCGCGTTGCGGGGTGCGTTTTTTGCCAACCGCCTTTGTGCACGCTTAAAATTAAATCAGCCAGCTGCATTGTGGTCTCAATTCTCTGCTTTTTTCGAACTTCTAAAATTTTCGAAACGATTCTTTCAGCAAAACCGCGCTTTTCTTCGCCAAATTCAATTAAAATTTGCAAAAGTTCATTCTTGCTTGCGAAATTCACAATATCTGCCGCTGTTTTTTTCTGCGCAGGATTCATTCGCATATCAAGCGGGCCATCTTTTCGAAAAGAAAATCCCCTTTCTGCAATATCTAACTGAGGTGAAGAAACACCCAAATCTGCCAAAATTATATCAAATTTTTGACCTCTTTTTACCAATTCTTTTGCGGCCGAAAGAAAATCTTTATGCAAAATCTCTACACCTTCATTTTTAAACCGTTGAAGTGTGCGAATTGCATTTTCATCTCTATCAACTAAAACCGAGTTTTCGAAATTCTCGGTTATACGCAAAAATTCGCCAGCGTGTCCTCCGTATCCTGCCGTAAAATCGAGATAACTTTCACCTCTCTTTGGCTGGATTTGTTGTAGACTCGCTTGCAATAAAACTGGTATGTGAACTGATTCTTCTGTGTAATTCATAAATTTAAAGCCACCTAACTGATGATTAAACTTTTTGTTTTTGTTATATTTTTGTTTTAAGATTCATTATAAGTTTAGCTTTTTGCTTGGCGTATAGCCAACCATATTGCTGTTTGAGAGACTTATATATGAGGTGGAGTTTTATTTTGGGAGGTTTTAAAATGTGCTCCAGCTATTATTTTAACCTGGTTACTGGAATTTGTCCAGCTGTTTAATCACCAGATAGTTGACCTTAAACTAAAAACTACATCTTTTTTAACGTGCTTTTATTTTTGTTTAGTGGTTTTTCTGTTTGTTTCTGTCGTTGCCACTGATTTAAGTTTACCGCGAATTATTTTTTTTCGCAAGACCTATTTTTGACAAACACGCAAATTTAGAAATAATTTTTTATATATTTTTCCACAACTATGTGGAAAAGCAAGCCTTTTAACAGATATTCCCTACTTTTCCACAATGCTTGTGTTTAATTGTTGAAAACTAATTTATCGTGGCAATAATGCACTAATTAACGCGGTATCATATTTTGTTGTAGACATTAGAATCAAGTATGTTACAAACACAACAAGATTAATTGCAAGTGAAAGGACCAAAACCGCACTTCGAAAATCTTGCGTAACTTGGTCAACCACTACTGTTCCATCTTCAGCAATAATGATTCCATTATTTGTAAGCAAAGTTTTAGCTTTTTTAATATCTTGCTCTTTTTTTGAAACTTTTGTAGTTTTTTCAGCAACTTTTTTAGTTGTAGTTTTTTTAGCAATTTTTGTTTCTGTTTGTTTTTTTGTCATTTTTATTCCTTTTTTGTTTATTTGACTTATTTGATCTTAATTGTTTTGTATGTTTATATAATAGCATAAGTTTTTTAAAAAGTCAATAGCTTTTATGCTAAATTATTCTAAAACATTTCAAAGCCCTCTGCCAACAATTTGTTCGCTTGACATTATGTAGTTTTATTTTATTTTATTTTTTGACATTTCACTATTTTATTGTTTTCATATTTTTAAACCTTTAGCCCTTATTATTCCATAAAAAATGATTAAAAATAAAAGACTCTCGAATTTTCGAAAGTCTTTTGCACTCAATTAATTTTAATTTAATTTTAAATAATAAACTAAACTACTTTATATAGCATCTTCGCCAAAGAGTTTTTTTATGCGAGCTACAATAGAGCCTTTGTGACGGCCTAGCTCTTTACTCAATTTAGCAATTAAATCTGCATCAATTTTGCCATTTTCGAAAACCATTTCTTGTAATTTCGAATCATCAACAAGTCTCCACGCACGATATGCATTTGGATATTCGTGCCGCATTTTTTCAAGCTTTTCAGCCCAAGTTGTTTTTGATGGTTGCACCTCAACAATTTCACCCGCTTCACGCTTTTTAGCAACTTCTTTTAAGTGCGAAAAACGCTTTTCGGCTTTTAAGCTTTCATTTTTAAGTTTAAAATCAATCTTTTGCGCCTCTTCACTAACCATCAAAGCAGTACGATTTATTCCGAGCAAATAAAGTCTATCAAGAGAACGAACGCGAGAAAGCGCCACATAACCCATTCCTTCAGAAAAGGCTTTTCGAAGGTCGATTCGTGCAGCATCGAGTGTCATCCCCTGACTTTTATGAACTGTAATTGCATATGCTAGTCGGAGTGGAATTTGCATAATACTTGCTCGCTTTTTTTCGCCATCACGCATTTCCCAAGTTTCTGGCACCATTGTAATAATTTTACCATTTCTAAATTGAACAATCGGGTAATCTGTTAATCTTTCAAAATCAACAACTTCACCAATTGAACCATTCACATATTGGCGGTTTTGGGCATTTTTTACCGCCATCACTAAAGCACCTTTTTTAAGTCGCAAGAGTTCTGGCGCAAGAACGGATTTCTGTAAAGTTTCAACGTAGTTTTTTACACCAGTTGTAGTTTGTGCAAAATGAAACTCCTCACCTTCGAGTTCGGTAAGTTTTTGTTCATTAATTTTATCAACATCGATATTAGTAGTGTGGAGTTCGGTTAAGTTTTTCGAAAAATCATCACTTTCAAAACTAAGCTCAACAT
>CALIMO010000072.1 GCA_938045655.1 uncultured bacterium | reverse complement strand
AAGATATATTAGACTTAAATGGTAGTGTTTTAACATACAAATATAGTGATGAAGACATTCGTCTTAACCTAGGAGAAGAACAATTAAGTAGTATTTTTAGTAGATTTTTAAAAAGAAATGTGATATACTAAAAAGAATGAAAAACTTAAAAATTAGCGATTTTTGGATTTATAAATTTCGTTACCAAATTGGAGTTGGGGTTTTATCACTCAGCTATCTTGCAATAATTATTTATACTTTATTTTTTGCACCAAACGGATTAACTGCAGGGGAAATTGAGAATGCTAAAAGTTCAATGAGCTTAAACTTTTCAAATATTTTTTCGAAGAATATTCTAGATTTTCCTTTTAGATTTTTGCAAAAAACTAGCATTGATATTTTTGGTTTAAGCAATTTTGCAATTAAATTGCCGTCAGTTTTGATTTCTCTATGTTCGATATTTTTCATAACGAAAATCTCAGGAATGTGGTTTTCGAAACGCGCTTCTATTTTAGCTTCTATTATCGCAATCACATCAAGCCAGTTTTTCTTTATTGCTCAAAACGGAACGAGCGAAATTCTTTATATTTTTTACCCAATTTTGCTAATTTGGAGCGGAATGGAATTTCTAAAAGAGCCAAAAAAACGCCAAATTTTCACTTTAATTTCAATTTTAGGGCTTAGTTTTTACACACCACTCAGTTCTTACATTGCACTAGCATTTTTAATTACAATTTTAGTACATCCACATTTACGGTTTATTATTAAAAAATTACCAAATTACCAAAAAATCGCGGCGCTAATATTATTTTTAACAATAACTTCACCACTTTTAGTTTCGATCTTTTTTGATTTTTCAATCTTGAAGATAATTTTTGGAATTCCAAACTCGTTAAAACTTTTCGAAAATCTCAAAAGCTTAGTTTTAGCACTTTTTGGTTTTTCGAATCCAATTAGTAACGGAATGATTTCGCCAATAATTAATCCAGCAACTTCAATTTTAGTCGCAATTGGGCTATATTTTACATTTATTGCAAAACATTCCGCAAAAAGTTATTTAATTAATATCTGGACAACAATTCTGCTTTTAGTTTGCATTATTAACCCTACAACAATCACAATTCTTTTTACGCCAATTTTAATTTTAACAATTACAGGTCTCCAAGGTTTAATTAACACTTGGTATGCGCTCTTTCCAAAAAACCCTTATGCTCGAATTTTTGGCTTGATTCCAATTTCGATTTTTGTTTTCAATCTATTAATCACCAATCTTTCAGTCTTTGCTTTAAGCTATCGATATTCACCACAGCCGCTCGCTGCTTTTAGTCAAGATTTAAATATTTTACTTGAAAAAACAGATTCAAACCGTGTTTTGATGGTTTCGAAAAATGAAGAAGATTTTTATAAAGCACTTGAGCGTCAAGGAAGGGCAAAAGTAAAAAATAAATTCGAAGATTCTGAAGTAATTCTTTCGAAAGAAGCCTATCAAAACGCAAAAATTCCGGCAAATTATAGCATAAAAAGAATTTTAGTTTCAAACCGTAAATATAATGCTGATAGATTTTATATTTTGCGGCGAGGTTGATTTTCAAGCATTTTTTTGATAAAATTAGAAGAGTAAATTATTTTTAAATGGAGGAATTATGGCAGGAATTAAAGACCAAATGAAAATGGTGCGCGAACTACAGAAAGCGCAAAAAGAACTTAAAAAAGAAATTATTGAAGTTGAAGCTGGCGAGGGCGCAGTCGTAATTCAGTTTAACGGTGAGTTAAAAGTGAAAAGTGTAAAACTCAACCCAGAATTAATCGATTTTGAAGACACCCAAGAACTTGAACATTGGATTCAAATTGCAATTCGTGATGGTTTGGAAGAAGCTCAAAAAGTTGCAGCTGAAAAAATGCAACCTTTAATGGGCGGTTTGGGAAACTTGGGACTTTAATCTTTTCGAAATAGAAAAATGTCACAAATTCTACCCCAAGCATTAACTGAAACTATCGAAAATCTCGGTAAACTCCCTGGCGTTGGCTCGCGAACAGCCGAACGCTACGCTTACTATTTACTAAAAAATAATACCATTATAAGTGAAAAAATTGCCTATAGTCTTTTAAATTTGCATAAAAATGTTAAAAGTTGCCCTATAACTTTTGCACTGATTTCAAAAGACGAAGAAATTTCACCGCTTTATACTGATGAAACTCGCAATAAAAAACTAATTGCGGTCGTTGAGGAGCCACTAGATATTATCGCCCTTGAAAAAACAAAGCATTTTAACGGAACCTACCATGTTTTAGGCGGGGTTATTTCGCCAATTAACGGAATCACACCTGATCAATTGCATATTCGCGAGCTCGCTGAAAGAATTTTGAAAGACGAGGTTCAAGAGATAATTATCGCAACAAACGCTAGCGTTGAAGGTGAAAGCACAGCACTTTATATTCAGAATTATTTACGTGAAAAAGGCTTCGAAAACTTAGTAATTTCACGACTTGCACGCGGTCTACCAGTAGGTGTTGACTTGGAGTATGCCGACCAGATCACTTTGAGCCATGCCTTAGAAGGACGAAAGGCAATTTAATGAATTTCGAAAATGCCAAAAAATTAGTTGATAATGCAGAAAAAATTTGCGTTATTCAGGCTGAAAACCCTGATGGCGATAGTTTGGGGTCAGCTTTAGGATTGGAAGAAATTTTAAGCGAGTTGGGTAAAGAAGTTAAACTCTTTTGTCCAGTTGATATCCCTAAATATTTGCGATATTTTAAGGGCTGGGATAGAGTGGAAAGTTCAATTTATGAAAAATTTGACTTTTTTATTATTGTTGACACAACCAGCAGTATTCTACTATCAAAAATAATTGAGGACCCGCTTTATAAAAACTTGCTTGAAAAAACGCCAGTTTTAGTTATTGACCACCATACAGATGCAACACCAGATTTGTTTTTTAAACACGAATTAATTTTAGAAGAGGCTAGCTCGGCAGGTGAATTAATTTTCGAAATTGCAAAAGCAAATCGCTGGGAAATTAATGAAAACGCTGCGCAAAATTTACTTGGAGCGATTTTTAGCGACACGCTTGGGCTTTCAACAAGCAATACTTCAGCCAGAACTTTTGAAGTTGCGGGCGAATTAATAAAACTTGGCGCAAATTCAGCCAAGCTTGAAGAGGATCGCCGCAAACTTTCGAAAAAAGCACCTGAAATTTTAAAATATAAGGGAGAACTAATTCAGCGAATTGAATATTTTTTAGATGGAAAATTAGCAGTTGTACATATTCCATGGAGCGAGATTAAAGAATACTCTGATAAGTATAACCCAAGTGTTTTGGTGATTGATGAAATGCGAATGGTTGAAGGTGTAGA
>CALIMO010000071.1 GCA_938045655.1 uncultured bacterium | reverse complement strand
TTGGCTCACTTAAAGAAATATCAATTAACCAAAAAGCTGCTTCGCCATTATTGTCTTCAGAAATTGCAAAGATCTTTTTTTTATCTGGTGAAACTTGAGCAGATTTTAAATTGAAAATATTTAGAAAACTCTTTTCATTAAGTGGTTTTGGAATCAATCTTGCATAATTTAGCCACAAGATTTCACTAACTTTAACTTCAGCACGCCGCCACCAAGTTTTATAGCCTTCTTTCCAGATTGAAAATTCGTGATTTCCTGGTTTTGCGAGTATTTTTGTAGGTGTTCCTTCTGGCAATTTTTTTTTGTCAATTTCGGCAATCGAATTCAAGACTGAAGAATTAAATTGAACTAAACCAGTTTGTTGAACTTCAAATTTTTCATCAAGCCGCCAGCCTTGCGTTAAGAAAACCAAAATTAAAACAATACCAAAAACAGTTGCCGTCATCGCAAGGTTTTTGAAGAAGACGAGTGCATTTTCCTTCCTTCGAGAAATCTTCATATTAAAATAATTATACCATAGTTTGATCATTTTTAGCAAATAATATTTTCGAGATAAAACTCTTGCGAAAGGCTTTTTTTGGTGCTAAAATGGAAATATGAAATACACAATTAAAGACATTAAAGGACGACAAATTTTAGACTCCCGTGGCAACCCAACAGTTGAGGCGGATGTAATTTTAGAAAACGGAGCTTTTGGCCGAGCAGCGGTTCCAAGTGGAGCGTCAACAGGTTCGGGCGAAGCTCTTGAACTTCGAGATGGCGGTTCGGCTTTTGGCGGAAAAGCTGTAACAAAAGCTGTCTCAGCTGTAAACAATCAAATTCGTGAAGCCCTAATCGGCAAGAACGCCGAAGATCAAGAGGCAATCGATAACATCATGATTGAACTTGATGGCACAGAAAATAAATCTTCCCTCGGAGCAAATGCAATTTTAGCGGTTTCACTTGCTACTGCAAAAGCTGTTGCAAATGCAAAAGGTGTAGAACTTTGGCAATATATCGCCGAAAAAACAAATTCAACACCAAATCTTCCGCTTCCTATGATGAATGTAATGAATGGTGGCGCACATGCCGGCTGGGCAACTGATATTCAAGAATACATGATCATGCCAGTTGGTGCAAAAACTATTTTCGAAGCAGTTCAAATGGGTGCAGAAACTTTCCACGCTTTAGCAAAAGTTTTGAAAACTAAAAATTACCCAACAACTGTTGGCGACGAAGGTGGTTATGCTCCAAAAGTTCAAAATGGTAACGAAGAGCCACTCGAATTGATTTCAGAAGCTATTAAAGACGCTGGATATGAACTTGGTAAAGATATCGCCTTTGCCTCAGACCCAGCCTCAAGTGAATTCTATAGAGAAGAAAAATATGACCTAAAAGCTAACAATGCAGTTCTTTCAAGCGAAGAAATGATCGAATTTTACGAAAATCTAACTTCAAAATATCCTTTTGTTTCAATCGAAGATGGCTTGGCTGAAAATGACTGGGATGGTTGGAAGCTTCTTACCGAAAAACTTGGTTCAAAAATTCAGCTTGTTGGTGACGATCTAATGGTTACAAATTCGAAACTTCTCCAAAAATCAATTGATTTAGGTGTTGCGAACGCAATTCTTATTAAGCCAAATCAAATCGGATCTTTGACGGAAACAATCGAAGCTGTAAAATTAGCACAAAATAACGGCTACAATACTGTTATGAGCCACCGCTCAGGTGAAACTGAAGATGTGACGATTGCGCATTTAGCCGTAGGATTGGGCTGTGGGCAGATCAAAACTGGTTCACTTTCACGAACTGACCGAGTTGCAAAATATAATGAATTAATGCGAATTGCAGAAGCTCACCCAGAGCTTGAACTTGCGAAACCTTTCGAAAAATAATAATTTAGAACAATTAAAAATCTCCAGAATTTAACTGGAGATTTTATTTTACTTTTAATCCTTAAGAACAACGCAATCTTCGCCTAGTAATCTCACTAACTCTTTCGGTAAATCTGAGTTTGAGTCAACTTTAAATGGCATTCGAATTGCGGATTTCTCAACCTCTCCGAGAACTAAAATTATCTCGCTCATACCCGGGAATTTTCCACAGATCTTCTTTACTGAAAGTAATGATTCATGATCACTTGGATTTTTAATATGCACGAAGACTCTTTGTATTTTTTCGGCTTGATAGTTTTCTGCTGATTTTGACGGATTTGATGTCGACTTTTCTGAAGATTTATTCGAAACCACACTATTATTTTTAGGAGTAAATGCTTTTTTCTGTGTGTTTGAAACTTTTTGTGAAACTGTTTTCGTTTGAGGAACTTTTCTCGCCTTTAAGCCATCTGCTCTACGGCCAGTTGATTCATAATTTTCCAATTCCTCGTCTGTTATTATCGAAACTGTTTCTGCTATGATCTGAGCATCAGATTTCAAATTACCTTCCCTGTCGCGGGCAGAAATTTTTCCTTCAATTTTTAAAACCGTATCAATTTTAAGCTTTTCGCTAATTTCAGAATAAAGATTCGGGAAGATAATCACCTCTCCTTCAGAAGTTTTGTCTTCCATCTTCACAAACGCCATTTTTGTTCCAGATTTCGTTATAATCGTTCGAATATCAATCACAATTCCACCAATAGTCGCTTTTTGACCGTCAGTATTCGGTTGAACCTGTGAAAGTGGCTGAGTTTGTTCTTCGAAATATTTAATATATCTATCGAGTGGATGCGCTGAGACGTAAAGCCCCAAAAGCTCACGTTCCCAAGTTAGACGCTCCTTGTCGGTGTGTTGTTTTGGCGCGTTAATTAATTCAATTGATGATTCAACTCGCATATCTTCAGCACCCGCAAAGCCGAATAAATCAGTCTGGCCTGAAAGTGCCTCTTTTTGAGATTTTGAACCATATTCCTGAATTCTTTCAAGATTAAAAAGTAAGTCCGAGCGAGTTCCAAATTGGTCAAAAGCACCAGTCATAATTAATGAATCCCAGGCCTTTTTATTAAATTGGCGGGCGTTAACACGTTTTGCAAAATCTAAAATTGAAGTAAATTTTCCACCAGCTTTTCGAGCATTCAAAACTGCATCAACTGCACCACTACCAACAGCCTTCACTGCTAAAAGACCAAAGCGAATTTTATTCTCGTGTGGTACAATTGCAAAATCCTTGAATGATTCATTTACATCTGGACCAAGAACCTCAATTCCCATAGAACGGCATTCAGCAATCTCAATCGCCAAACGGTCGGTATCATCAGAGTCAGCCGTCATTAGCGCCGCCATAAAAGCATCTGGGTAATGCGCCTTAATATAGGCCGTCCAATAAGCAATTAAAGCATAACACGCCGCATGCGACTTATTAAAACAATAATTCGCAAATTCTTCCAAATGTTCCCAGAAAGCTTCAACCTTTCCTCGGTCGGCGTTAGAATGTTTTACCGCTCCCTCAATAAACTCGCCCTTCATCTTCTTCATCAAGTCGATTTTCTTTTTACCCACGGCTTTTCGAAGTGTATCCGCCTGACCACCAGTAAATCCACAAACTTCCTTCGAAATCTGCATAAACTGCTCCTGATAAACCAAAATTCCATAAGTATTTTTAAGAGCATTTTCCATATGATCTTCATAGTAAGTAACTGGCTCTTCACCGTGCTTTCGAGCAATAAATTTTGGAATTTCACTCATTGGCCCAGGTCGATAAAGTGCAACCATGGCAATAATATCTTCAAACTTTGAAGGTTTTAGCTCCCGCAGATATCGCTTCATTCCAGCGGATTCAAGCTGAAAAACACCAGTTGAATCACCACGAGCTAATAATTCATAAGCCTTTTTATCATCAAGACCAAGTTTCGAAAGGTCAAGATCGACACCATATGTTTTTTTGACAATTTTTTGCGCAGTCGAAATAATTGAAAGGTTTTTAAGGCCCAAAAAGTCCATTTTTAAAAGACCTAAATCTTCAACCTGACCCATCGGAACTTGAGTTGCCACAACACCTTTTTGCGCCATTTCAAGAGGTAAATATTTCACTAAATCGTCTGGCGCGATCACAACACCACAAGCATGAACACCGTGGTTTCGGATAGTACCTTCAAGCTGCATTGCAAAATCATAAACAGTTTTAGCAGTCGGGTTAGTTTCGTATTCATGCTTTAAATCTTGGTCATTTTCGAGCGAAACTCGAAGTGGTATGTGTCTACCTTGGTTCGGATCTGGAACTAATTTAGCCATACGGTCAGCTTCAGAATACGGAACTTCCAAAACTCGCGCCACATCTCGCACGGCGTTTTTTGCCATCATTTTACCAAAAGTCGCAATATTTGCCACACGATCAATGCCATACTTATCGGTACAATATTGAATAACCTCATTTCGGCGCGTATCTTGAATATCGACATCGATATCTGGCATCGAAATTCGATCAGGATTTAAAAACCTTTCAAAAAGTAAGTCATATTCAAGTGGATCAAGATCAGTAATATGTAGGGCATAAGCAATAATCGAACCAGCAGCCGAACCCCGCCCTGGCCCAAAAACAATTCCTTGAGATTTTCCCCAGTTAATAAAATCTTGCACAATCAAGAAATAACCATTATAACCCATTCCATCAAGAACACCAAGTTCCATATCAACTCGCTCAATAACTTCTTTCGAAAGTTTCTCGCGAATTTCAGGAATCGTCATCTTCTTTACTTCATCAACAGGAATTCCAGCATATCTTTCACCTAAACCTTGAAAAACTAACTTGTCTAAAAAGCCTTTTTCACTTTCTTCACCTTCTGGAAGTGGAAATTTTGGAATTAAAATCTTACCAAATTCAAACTCAAAATTAACTTTTTCTGCAATTCTTTTGGTATTCAAAATAATTTCAGGGTCAACTTTTCCCCATCGCTTTATAATATCTCTCGGGTCAGTAACAAAAAGGTCAAATTCTTTTAGGCTCATTCGCTTTTCGTCATTTAAGTATGAACCCGTTCCGACACAAAGAAGGATTTCATGCGCATCTTGATTCTCATGGGTTAAATAGTGCGAATCGCAAGTTACAACCATTGGAATATCAAGTTCTTCATGAAGCCTAAATAGACCATCATTGATTTCTTTTTGAACCTCCCAGTGATTAGGGCATTCTGGGTGACCATGGTCTTGTAATTCAAGATAAAAATCTTCACCGTAAACCGATTTGTACCAGTTAGCAAGTCCTTTTGCTTTTTCGAAATCTCCAGCCCGAATGGATTCCGAAATTTCAGAACCAGCACAGCCACTCAAGCAAACGACACCTTCTGAGTGCTCAGCCATAATATCATGATCAATCCTCGGCTTATAGTATTGGCCTTCAACCCAGGCTTTCGTTGTAAGAGAACATAGATTCTGCCAACCAATTTGGTTTTTTGCCAACAAGACTAAGTGATAACGCGGCTTGTCATGTGCTGGATCTCTATCAAACCTAGTTCGTGCTGCAACATAAGCCTCAATTCCTAAAATAGGCTTAACCCCTTTTGAAGTTGCCTCTTTAAAGAATTCGATAGCACCAGACATTGTTCCGTGGTCAGTTATAGCTACGGCCTCCATTCCACTGGCTTTAACATTATCAACCAAATCGTCAATTTTAGTTAAGCCATCAAGCAGCGAGTGATAGGTATGTGTGTGTAAATGCACAAAATCACTCGGAACAAGTTCTTCGAAAGTTTTTGTTGTTTTTATTTTCTCCTCCAATTCCATATATTTATATTATATCATACTCTCAATTATTTTTTCAACAAATCTTAATACGAAAAAACTCCACCGACTAGGAGGAGTTTTTTATAATTCGGCACCGTGCTATTTTCCCACTTTCGTAGTATGCTCGCCGCTACTGGGCTTAACTTCTGTGTTCGGAATGAGAACAGGTGTTTCCCCAGCGCCATGGGCACCGAAAAAAGGTTTTGTGCTTCAACTCGCCACAAATTCCTAAGCGGTGAGCCAAAACCTCGTTTCGATGTCCTTGGTATCATTTTGGTAATGCCAAGATTTTAGATTGACTAGCGATTATCTTTGATAATCACCAAACACTAGTTAAGTCTACCATATTCACGCCAATAATACAAGATTATTTTAGTGAATATGGACATAAAAAGGCGATTGGACTATTAGTACGCTTCGGCTAGCCTGTTACCAGGTTTACACCTTGCGCCTATCAAACAGATCATCTTTCTGTGTCCTCATGGGATTCCTAATCTTGGAGTCAGTTTCGCGCTTAATATGCTTTCAGCGCTTATCTTAACCGAACATAGCTACTCGACACTGCAGCAGGTGGCCACAATCGATACACCAGAGGTTCGTTCATCTCGGTCCTCTCGTACTAGAGACAAATCTCCTCAAGAATCCTTACGTCCATGCCGGATATAAACCGAACTGTCTCACGACGTTCTGAACCCAGCTCGCGTACCACTT